>JAMPHV010000019.1:28351-29999 GCA_023663265.1 Bacteroides sp. | reverse complement strand
TGGGGAAACTTAAATTATAACGAAAAAACGACCCGTTTTCGACAGGTCGTTTTTTACAGCCCCTTTTTTCATAATAATTGTCAATTATCAATTTTTTTAGTTTTGAGACAGTTTTTTTACAGCCCCTTTTTCGTATGCCGCTGTTAGGAGGAATTTATATGGAAACATACGGGTATGTGCGCGTATCCGCCGCGGATCAAAACGAGGAACGCCAGCTTGCGGCGCTGCAAAGCAGCGGAGTTAAAGAAAACAATATTTTTACGGATAAACAAACAGGCAGAAATTTCAACCGACCGCAATACCAAAAAATGGTACGAAAGGTCAAAAGCGGCGATCTCCTCTATATTCTCAGCATTGACCGTTTGGGGCGCAATTACGAGGAAATTCAAAGGCAATGGAAAACGCTGACCAAGGATAAAGGCGTAGATATCTGCGTGATAGATATGCCGCTTTTGGATACGCGGCGGGGGAAGGACTTAATGGGGACCTTTATCGCCGATCTGGTCCTTCAAATATTGTCCTTTGTCGCTCAAAGCGAGTGCGAGAATATCCGCAAGCGGCAGGAGCAGGGGATAGCCGCCGCCAAGGTCAACGGAATAAAATTCGGCAGACCCGAAAAGCACATCCCCGAAAACTTCGCCGATTTAGTGACGGCATGGGAAAAAAAGGAAATGCTCCTGTCCGACATACTGAAACGGTGCGATATGAGCGAATCGACTTTTTATCGGCGTTTGAGAGAGTACAGAATAAAAAATCAACAAAAATAGCTGCTGTCAAAAAGTACACCTTTTGACAGCAGCTTAATTTATTCATATTATACCGTATAAACCGCCGATTGTCAACAGATTTTTGGAAATATTTACAAAAAATTACATATTTTGGATTTCTTTTTTGGTGAGTTAAATTTTGGTTGATACAAAAAGGGGGACTGTCAAAAGGTGTACTTTTTGACAGTAGGCTAAATTTCTTATGGAAAGGAGAAAATAATATGGTTATGTTATCTTTAGTATTAGGCATTATTTTGCTTATGCTAAATATACTTATGGCAAACAAAATGAAAGAAGTTGCGGAGGAAAAAGGGTACGACGCCAAAGATAACCATATATTTGCATGGTGCTTTTGGCTGCCGCTTTTCGGCTATCTTTATGTAATAGCTCTTCCCGACGCAAAACAGCAGTATCAAAGCCAAAGGATCATATCGTTATTGGAAGAAGCTCAAAATAAAACCGCGATTTCAAATGCAGGATCGCGCACGACCAATAACAGGGAAAACCAACTTCCCGAGCTTTAAACAAAAAAGGAGTTAATTGTTATGGAAAGAAAACTAAGCAAAAAGATGATAATAATTATCATCTCTGCTGCTGTATTTGTTGCCGCTGCAATAATTGCTATGATATTATTGCTTAATAATCCTGAAGGATTTTCGGACATTAAAGCTAACTTTGGCAAACCTAATAATTTGTTTTCGGAAGGACTTCTTACTGTGAGAACCGAAGATAAATACGGATATATTGATAAAACAGGTACGTATATAATAAATCCGCAGTTTGACTATGCAGATTCATTTAGCGATAATGGATTGGCTGTAGTGGAATTAGGAGATAAATACGGATATATTGATAAAACAGGTGCGTATATAATAAATCCG
>JAMPHV010000019.1:0-28251 GCA_023663265.1 Bacteroides sp. | reverse complement strand
AAATACGGATATATTGATAAAACAGGTGCGTATATAATAAATCCGCAGTTTGACGTTGCACGTTCATTTAGCGATAATGGATTGGCTGAAGTGAAATTAGGAGATAAATGGGGATATATTGATAAAACAGGTACGTATATAATAAATCCGCAGTTTGACGCTGCATATTCATTTAGCGATAATGGATTGGCGGTAGTGAGATTAGGAGATAAATACGGATATATTGATAAAACAGGTGCGTATATAATAAATCCGCAGTTTGACAGTGTAGGTTCATTTAGCGGTAATGGATTGGCTGCAGTGAAATTAGGAGATAAATACGGATATATTGATAAAACAGGTGCGTATATAATAAATCCGCAGTTTGACGGTGCACATTCATTTAGCGATAATGGATTGGCGGCAGTGAAATTAGGAGATAAATGGGGCTATATCGATAAAAAAGGTATGTATATAATAAATCCGCAATTCTATAGCGCAAATAATTTTTCAAATGGATTAGCTTGTGTCGTTTTAAATGGAGAATCAAATGCTTTTGGGTACATAGATCAAAGCGGCACTTATGTTATAAATCCACAATTTGAAACACATTGGAAGTGGTTCTTGTACGACCAAGATAGCGACTTTTATGATGACGGGTATGCATGTGTTTCAGTCAATGGTCAATACGGTGTCATTGACAAAAACGGAAAATATGTCATCAACCCACAGTTTGATCATATTATTGGTAATTTAAGATATGATGATTGGATTTTCAATTGATGAAAAGGAAAAGCTGTTTGACGATATTGCCAAAAACGATTATAAACGTAATTTTGATATAGGTAAGTCTTTTTCTTTGGGTGACTATGTAATTAGTTCTGATAAAAAACAATCATCAACTCACAAACAGGCGATATTCGGCACTTCTTCGTTAAACATATAATAATTTTATAAGCTAAAATTTCAGAATAAAAATATTGGTTCGATTATTATAGGAGTTTATAAAAATGATACCTTTGATACCTTGGAGTAATTTTGGTAAATTAAGCAAAGCAAGCGAGCTGTCCGAGTATTTAGACGGTCGTGAATATACTCATGGAGGATATTATCATTATACATCACTGGATGCAATCAACAATATTATTGGAAATAAAGAGTTTTGGATTTCACCTGTGACAAATTTTAATGATATAATCGATCAAAAGCAGTATAAAGACAAGGAAAGGTACTTTTATTCGCTGTGCTTTTCAACGGGAAAAAGCGAAAATTTACCTCTTTGGTACTTATACAGTGGATTAGAAGGAAAAGGAGGCAGAATAAAATTAACCAAAACAAATGTTAAATCGCTAATTGAAGACAGTGAATACGAGTTATGTGAAAAATTAGACAAGAGCAACAATAAGGGATTAACTTTGCCTTTAAAAAAAGATAAAAATATGATATTGCAATTTAAAGATATTCTGTATTTTAGAGAGGAAGAAAACGAAATCAGAATAAAATATAACACAATGACAAACTATAACCTTTCTTCTAATGAATTTAAAAAATTGCAAAATAATCACAAGTATTTTATTAAAGGATTGATTTGGTTTTATGAAAAAGAAACAAGATTGCTTGTTGAGTTAATCGGAGATGCAAAAGAATTTGTAAACAAAAATTCTGATAAAGAATTTATTATTAAACTCAAATTCGACGAGAATATTTTGAAAAGCTTAAAGATAAATTTGGCACCGCAAATAGTGACTGATAAAATATTAGAAGAAATCCGCAAATATAATAATATTTATAATTTTTTCTTAAATCTTCAAATGTCTTGCTAAGCGATTACAGCGGAGATATTGATATGAAACTATGCGATAAATGTAGTAAACGCAGAATTTATAATAATGAGTAAATCATTTAAGTCTCATTGAATTGATATTGATGTTCCAATTAACTCTTGATTTTTTTATTTTTTACTGATTGGATAAATGGCTTTATTACCACGTTCGTGCAAAATAAAATTCAAGATTTAATTGGGGGAGCAATAAAAAGATTGTTTATTCTACCATATTTTCACATTCCGATTTTAGCTAAAACGTCAAAAATTATTCAAATCGGTTGACAAATGTAATCGTTTTCGCTATAATAAAAAACGGCAAATGTAAACGATTACCTACGCTATTTTAAAGCGTTTGGCTAAACAATGCGCTCTCTTGCATTCAATACGGTCGGGCGGCGCATAAAAGGGGATATGAAAAGGATATGAAAAAATTTACAATGAAAGCAATAAGACACATAAGCCTGCTGCTGGCGGCTTCGATAACAATATCAACGCTTTTTTCCGCTTGCAGCGGCAATAACGGCAGTAACAGCGCCGAAGCGAACGAAAACGTCTCCACCGACGAAGCTGCTGCCGTTGAAAACGGAAATAGCGAAAACGCGGGCGTAATGCGGGATATCACCTCCGTCGAGCTGGTAAAGGAAATGACCATCGGCTGGAATCTGGGAGATACCCTTGACGTTTGTCAAGCGGACCGCGACGGCGACGGACGGATAAACGAGCATGCCGAGGAGGGCGAGGAGGTTGACGAGACCCTGTGGGGAAACGTTATGACCACGCCCGAGCTGTTCGATAAGCTTAAGGAGTCGGGGATAAACTCGGTCCGCATACCCGTGACCTGGAGAGATCACCTGGACGAAAATGACAACATTAAAACAGCCTGGCTCGACCGAGTTCAAGAGGTGGTGGACTACGCTATCGACCGCGGATTTTATGTTATTGTCAATATGCACCATGACGGCGGCGGAGACCCGCAGTTCGGCGCTTGGATAATCGAGACCGCTCAAAGCGACTACGACAAATTCTATGCGCGGTACAGCAAAATGTGGAAGCAGATCGCGGAGCGGTTCAAGGACTATTCCGACTATCTTATTTTTGAGTCAATGAACGAGGTGGGCTTCGATTCTCTTCCCAAAAACGACGCTTATGCCCTCATCAATAAAATAAATCAAGACTTTGTGGATATTATCCGCGCAAGCGGCGGAAACAACGAAAAGCGGCATCTGCTTATCGCGGGCTACTGGACGGATATAGCCGAGACCTGCGACGCGCGCTATAAAATGCCGACCGATACCGTTGACGACCGCCTTATTCTGTCCGTTCATTACTACACGCCGTGGGAGTTCTGCATTGCGGGCAGCAAAAAGACATGGGGCTCGGAGGCGGAAATAAAGCTTATGACCGATAAAGTCAACCTGCTGAACAGCAATTTCGTTGAAAAAGGCGTTCCCGTTATCATAGGAGAATACGCGGGCGGCGGCTCCGCTATGGAGCATACGTTTTTCTGCGAATATTTCGCCAAGCTGTGTCACGATATAGGTATTCCCTGCTTTTTATGGGACAACGGCGGCAATTTTGACCGCACTGCCTATCAGTGGCGCGTGAACGGACTTATGGAAGGACTGAAAAGAGCTACCTCGGGAGAGGATTACGAGGTGGTAAGGGTCGCGGCGTAAATAGTAAATAAAGGGGCTGTAAAAAACTATCTCAAAATTTCAAAAAATTGATAATTGACAATTGATAATTGAAAATTTCCGCATAATATGGTATACTTTTATTAACGGCGCAATAATAAAGTATTGGAGAAGCTTATGCAGGAAAACAAGCTTGACATTCTTGACAGAGGAACGGTGCTGAACGACCGTTATGTGCTCGGAGAGGCAATAGGAAACGGCAGCTTTGGCATAATATACCTTGCCTTTGACACGGAGCTGGAGCACAAGGTCGCCTTAAAGGAATACTTTCCCTTGGGCTTAGCCGTGCGCACTCCCGACCGAGTTTTCATAGACGCGATATCGCATCGCCAAGAGCCCGATTTCAAAAAGGGAAGAGAGCGTTTTTTCAGCGAAGCGGAGACCTTGTCCCGACTTAGCAGCAGCACCGATATTATAGGCGTATACGACGCCTTTACCGCCAACGGAACGGCTTACTACGCTATGGAATATATCCGAGGGATAACTATCTCCGAGTATGTAAAAAAGCACGGCGTCGTGACCTCAGAACAGGCAATGTACGCCGCGCTTAAGATATCCTCCGTTTTCGCCTGTATTCACGATAAAAATATTATTCACCGCGATCTGTCCCCCGATAACGTTATGATCACAGAGGACGGAGATGTAAGATTGGTTGATTTCGGCAACGCGAGACCCTTTTCCTACGAAGGGGACAACAGCCTTACAGTCGCGCTCAGACCCGGCTACGCGCCCCTTGAGCAGTATCAGCACTACGGGAGCCAGGGACCCTGGACGGATATATACTCTCTCGGAGCGGTGCTGTATTTTGCCTTAACGCAAAAAAATCCCTGCGATCCGATGACGCGGATAGAGGACGACAGCGAATTTCACACGGGGCTTTCGGGGGTAAATCCAAAGCTTGCCGCTATAATATGCAAAATGTCAGAAATAAAGCCCGACTGCCGCTATATCGAAAGCGGAGAGATGATCCGCGAGCTGCGCAGGGTCGGACTGACTCCGCAGAAATTCAAGGCGGCGGAGGATCGGCGTTTCCCTAATGGATAATTTCGTCTTCCGCAACGAACCGTTGCGGAAGATTTTTTAAAAAAATAAAAAAATTCCTGCCCGCAATGGTAGACTTTTACCGCTGAAAGGGATATAATAGACCTGTTCGGTAGCCGTAGAAGCGCCGTATTGCGCAGGACTTTTGGCGCGGGGCGAAGTGCGGATACCGCCGCAATACTTGATGTATTGCAAGGGAGACTCACAAAGCCCTGCGTCAAAAGGACAAGCAAGACGGCGCTTCGGAGGTTATCGAACAGGTCAAATGTTATTCACAGCGGTTCTCTTGAAGCCGAAAGTATCGGGCGCGCAGCTTTCGGCAAAGAACAGGTCTAATAAGTTAAAAAATAACATCGGTCGGAAAGGAGAAAAATATGACCCTTGGTGAAAGAATACAGCTTTTAAGAAAGCAAAGAAAGATGTCTCAGGAGGAATTGGGAGAAAAATTGGAGGTGACGCGTCAGACCGTTTCCAAGTGGGAGCTTGACCAGTCTACCCCCGACCTGGATTACATAATAAGCATAAGCGAGTTTTTTGACGTGACCACCGACTACCTTATAAAAGGCGAAGAGGAGCGGGGCGGCGTATCGGGCGGCATAAGCGCGGTTTTGCCCGCGCCGCAGCTTCAGTACTGCGAAAACGAGGGCGAGCGGGCTTCGCAGTATAAGACGTCTTCGTCGGGAACGGTGACCCTTTCCTTCGACAGCTTTGTCATAAAGCTCAATTTAAAGAGCTTTTTAAGAAATCTGTCCGGTCTTGCGCTTATGTTCGTCGGCTTTATGGGGGCGTTCGCCTGCATAGGCTTTATGGTGCAGCCCTATCAGACGGTCTTTTCGTTCGCGATATATCTTTTGCTGTTCCTGTTGTCGGCGGCAGTGTTTATCAAAGGTCTGTCCGCTTTCGCGAACGCGCTTTTAAGGTACTCCGAGGCAACGAACAGGCTTTGGCTCAAAATAGTGCGCTTCATAAGCGATTTTTGCGGAACGTTTCGCGAGCTCAGAAATAAAAGAGGCAATGCTTCGGCGACGGCGAAGGTCGGCGCTCCCGAAGCCTTCGCCGTTAACCCCGAAAAAAGCGCAGCCGCGGCGGCTCCCGACGGGAATAAGGTCGGCTCTCCCGCGAAGAAAAAGGTCATCGGGGCGCTTATGATCTTATTTTCATGCATATTCGGCTGTATGGCTGTTACGGAGATCGCTCACTATTACGATCTTCCTTTCAGAGGCTTTTTCGGCTTGATATGCGAAATACTTTTTCTTTTGGCTGACGTGGCGGTACTTTGTGCGGGAATAGCCTTTGTTTCGCGCAAAGGCGCGGCAGAGAGGCGGACAAGCCCCGACAACGCGGAGACCGCTTCGGAAGCTCCGGCCGAGGGAGCGGAGAAAAAGCTTTCGCTTAGGTGTCTTGCGGGTATTCTTCTGATACTGCTTTCGACCGCGTGCGCGTTTATCGATGTATGCTGCATGCTGCACTTTTTCGGCGCGGCTTCCTCAAGGCATCCTCTGATACTGCTGGCTGAGGTATTCGCGCTTCTGATCTGCGCCGCCGTGTTTATATGCGGCAAGGAGCTTGCCTTAAGCTCCTCGGAGGCGTTCAGACAAAAACAGGCGGAAAAAGCCGCCAAGATCACCGAAACAGCGCAGACAAAAGCCGCCGAGATAAAGGAGACCTACCGCTTAAAGGCGGAGGCGCTCGCTCCCGACGACGAAGCCTATGCCGAAAAAATTATCGCAAGAGGCGAAGCCCTGGCTGAAAAGGTCATAAAAAAAGCGGAGAAAAGGCTCCGCAGGTATACTGCGGATAATCGAAGCAAAGGAGGAAAGGAAAAGGGCGCGCATCTAAGATAATAGGGGCTGTAAAAAACACGATCCGTCGGAAACGGGTCGTGTTTTTCGTTATGACAATAATAATTGACAATTGACAATTGACAATTGATAATTGACAATTAAGGTGTCGGCTTCGCCGACAAATTTTGATTTTTGCAGTACAAATTTACAAGTTTGACGTCAATAAAACACTATTCATAATGAACTCGGTTAAATAATGTATAAGCGTAAATTTAAATTATGCGGCGCAGCCGCTCCACAATTATCAATTATCAATTTTTTGAAATTTTGGGATAGTTTTTTTATATAACTATATAACGTTTACCTTCACTATATCTTTGAGTAGCCGTGAGCGTTGATAAGCGCGTCTACCTTCTGCTTTTCCCTGCACATGGGGCAGTCGGCGGGAGAATGGCTGGTGTAGCCGGGAACGTCCTCGGGTGTGAAGATCGAGTTTATCTTGATACCCGATACCTCGTCTATGGCGCTGAACAAAGCGGCAACGCCCACAAGCTCTCCGCTGTAATACTTAAGGCAGCTCATGCACCTTTCTATCGTCCAGCCCGTGGAAGCGCTGGAGATAAGGAACAAAACGCGCTTGCCCCATATCATGGGCTGAGTGTCGTCGCGGAAGATCATTTGATTGTTGCTGTCCAGCTCGGGGGTAATAACGCAAATATCCGCGTCGTAGTTTATCGAATGGTTGGAGCCGCTGCTCAGCGCCTCCGCAAGGAACGCGCCGATCATCTGGGTGCCCTCGAGGCACACAATGGAATCGATAGGCATCGTACTGTAAATATTTGCCAGCTCGTTCGCCGTTTCCTTGGCGTTTTTAAGCCTGCGCTTCATCTGATTGAGGTCGATATAATAGTTTACGTGGGAATGGTTGGTGGCAAAGTGTCCCGGAATAACTCCGATCTTTATTTTCGTATTTTTTGCGTAGGTGATCTCCTTGGTGCGTCTTTCCATTGATTTTTCCCCTTTCAAAATTATCGATTATAAACGATACTAATATCATATCACATTAAACTAAAAAAATCAATTGCAGTACCGCAATTTTATGTAATATTTACAAAATATTTTGTCTTGTTTACACATAAAAATTGATAATTTTTTGTCAAATTTAATTGTTTTTGTAAAAAGTTACCAAAAACGGGACTGTTTATTTTATGCTTAATATGGAAAAAATACAAAAATAGACTGGATTTTTTCATAAAGTTATAGTATAATTATATCAACGTATTTAAAATTTAATTTTTCCGGAGGTCAGCGAATGAAACCATACAAATGTAAGAATATCAGAAACATTGCATTGGCAGGTCACGGCGGAAGCGGAAAAACCTCTCTCGCCGAGAGCTTAATGTATGTAAGCGGCGGGCTCGACAGAATGGGCAAGGTAGCGGACGGAAGCACGGTCTGCGACTTCGACCCCGATGAAATCAAGCGCAAAATCTCCCTTAATGCGGCTTTGGCATATGCTGAATGGAAGGACGTTAAGATTAACATTATCGATACACCCGGTCAGTTTGACTTCGCGGGTGAAATGTCGGAGGGCATAAGAGCCGCCGAAAGCGTTCTTATAACCCTGCCCGCAAAGGACGGCGTTCAGGTGGGCACCATCAAGGCGTATAACGAAGCGAAAAACGGCAAAAAAGCCAGTATGTTCGTTGTTACCAGAATGGAAGAGGAAAACTCCAATTTTTATCGCTGTCTTGAAGAGCTTAAAACCAACTTCGGACCTACCATCTGTCCCATAGTTGTTCCCTTTGATAAATACGGAAAGGTTGAGAGCTACATAAACCTTCTGGAAATGAAGGCTTATGAGTACAGCGAGGGCGGCAAGCGCAAGGAGGTCGAAATGCCCGCCTCCGAAAACCGCCTTAAGGGACTGAGAGCCGCAATGGCGGAGGCTATCGCGGAGACCGACGAGGACCTGATGATGAGATACTTTGAAAACGAGGGCGAGGACTTTACCTTCGCCGAGATCGTCAAGGGTATCCACGACGGAATAGATCAAGGCGTTATAACTCCCGTGGTTTGCTGCTCGGGCGACACGCTGGCGTCCGTCGATATGCTTCTCGATACGATAGTTTATATGCTGCCCAGCGCCGACGAGCGTCCCGGCGAGCCCAAGAAAGAGGAATATGTCAAGTATGACGAGGAAAAGCCTCTTTCCGCCTTTGTTTTCAAAACCGTAGCCGATCCCTTTGTAGGAAAGATGAGCTTTATAAAGATAGTTCGGGGCAAGCTGAGCACAAGCTCCGCTATCGTTAACGCCACCACGGGCGAGGCGGAAAAGCCCGGCAAAATATTGGTGATCAAGGGCAAAAAGCAGGAGGAGATCGCCGAGGCTTACGCGGGCGATATCGTTGTCGCCACCAAGCTCAACGCCAACACAAACGACACTCTTTGCGACCCCTCCGACGTCGGTCAATACGTTCCTATCCTGTTCCCTCAGCCCTGCTTCTTCAAGGGCATCGCAGCCGTCAATAAGGGCGACGAGGGCAAGCTCGGCACCGCTTTAAGACGCTTGCTGGAGGAGGACCTTACCCTGTCCTACACCCACAATCACGAAACGCACCAGCGAATTATAGGCGGTATGGGCGAGCAGCATATCGAGGTATCGGTACAGAAGCTCAAGAGCAAATTCGGCGTTGACGTGGAGCTGTCGCAGCCTATTATAGCTTACCGCGAGACCATACGCAAAAAGGTCAGCGTAGAGGGCAAGCATAAAAAACAGTCCGGCGGTCACGGTCAGTACGGTCACGTTAAAATGGAGTTTGAGCCCGGCGATACGGACGAGCTTGTATTTGCGGAAAGAGTTGTGGGAGGAAGCGTTCCCAAAAACTACTTCCCCGCGGTCGAAAAGGGCTTGCAGGAAAGCATTGCGCACGGCGTGCTGGCAGGTTATCCCGTGGTACGTTTGAAAGCGACCCTGTTTGACGGCTCTTATCACCCCGTAGACAGCTCCGAGCAGGCGTTCAAAATGGCGGCTCACTTAGCCTACAAGGCGGGCTTGCAGCAAGCCTCACCCTGTTTGCTGGAGCCTATTATGAGCCTTTCGATAATGGTCCCCGATGACAATACGGGCGACATTATGGGCGTTATCAATAAGAGAAGAGGCGCCGTGCTCGGCATGAACCCCGTCGGAAGCGGAATCACCGAAATTTCCGCGGAGCTCCCCATGGCTGAAACAGGCGACTTTGCCACCGTTGTAAGACAAATGACAAGAGGCATGGGCGGCTTTACCATGGAATTCGCAAGATACGAGCAGCTTCCCTCCAACTTAGAAGCGGAGGTTATCGCCAACGCGCCTAAGTTCAGCGAGTACGAGGGATAAGGATAATTATTGCGGCATAAAAAAGTCTATAAAAAAACGACCTGTCGAAAACGGGTCGTTTTTTATAATAATTGACAATTATCAAGTTTTGAAAGGTTTGGAAAAAAATTTTTTATACAGCCAACCCTCTCCCCCTTACCTCCCACTATATAATCAAACGACGTCGTAGAAAATCAAAAGAGGTGATAAAATGGACAAACCCAGAGCCGACAGCTTGATAACCGAATTTCTCCCCAAGATATACGGCTTTTCCGTAAAGAAATGCTACTACTACGAGGAAGCGGAGGAGCTAAGCTCGATGATAACCGAGGCTGTGTACTCCTCGCTTTTAAGAGCAAAGGAGATCGCCAATATCGAAGGCTACATCTGGCGCATAAGCGAAAATACCTACTCGAAATTCGTGGCGGCAAAGAAAAAGCGTAACGACGCTTATCTTGAGGAGACCGCGGAGATACCCTTTCTGCCCTTTGACGAATATTGCTTCAACGAGGAGGACAGGGAGCAGCTGAGGCGGTTAAGGCGCGAAATAGCCTTTCTTACCGAAAAGCGGCGCAGGATAATTTATCTGTTTTATTACCGCAACAAATCCGTCGCCTTTATTTCCAAGGAAACGGGACTTCCCGAGGGGACGGTGAAATGGCATCTCAGCAAAGCGAGAGATAAGCTTAAGGAGGGCTTTTCTATGGAAAGAAAAACAGGTAAATTGGGGATCTCCCCCGTAAGATCGGCAGGCTGCGGTCATAACGGAAGCCCGGTATACGGCGCAAGACCCGAGGATATCATCAGGGACACGTTAGACTTAAACATAGTGTACAGCGTCTATCATTCCCCTAAAAATAAAGAGGAGATAGCCGAGGAGCTGGGCATAACTCCCGTATTTATCGAGGAAAAGATCGATTGGTTCGAGAAAAACGGATTCATGACAAAAACAAAGGGAGACCGCTACACCACATATGTGGAATTTTCACCCGAGACCTATTCCGCCGAGGAATATGAAAATCAGCTGAAGCTTCAGCTCCAAATCGCGGAGGAATTGGCTGAAAGCTACGTGCCGCTTGTCAGAGAGGCAGTAAAGGACGTAAAGGAGGTGTATATCCCCGGAGGAAACAGGGAGCTGTTTGAAGCGGCTGCGGTTTTTTACGGATTGGCGAACAGGTGCCGCATCGAAACGCATAAGGATCTGTCGCAGTACTATATCGAGCCCGCCGCCGGCGGCTCGTATATCGCCTATATGATAATAGAGCAGGAGCGTACCGATCCCGATTACAAGCCTACTCTTGAGTACGTTGACTACAGCGCGTGCGGCGATATGAACAGGTGGTCGGTCAAATACCCTTCGGTGTATTCCTGGAGCATAGACACAAGATACGACTCACGTGCGGGCTGGTACGACAACAACCATGAATCGGATTATGAATACGTTTACGAGTACATCTGCGGTCAGCTGCCCGACAACGCGGTAAACTCGAATAAAATAAAGCGCCTTAAAGAAAGAGGCTTCCTCGGCGAGGACGGCAGGATAAATATCATGATAGTAAAGGGCGATCGCGATGATCTCTTCGCAAGAATACCCGAGCCGAGCGAAGAAATAAAGGACAAGTACGCCGACAGGATATTGGAATATGCCGCCAACGAAGCCAAAAAGCACCCGCAGCATATGAGAGACCTTGTAGTGACGGAAAGCACGGAGGGCTTTATCTCAAAAATAACGGCGTTAATGACTATGGATATCCTTTATAAAAACGGAACGTTCAGACCGCTCAACGAAACGGAAAGGGTGACAAGCAACCTGCTGATGTTCTGCGACAGGCTTCCCGAATAATATTACGTAAAGGCTGTAAAAAAACACGATTCGTTGAAACGGGTCGTGTTTTTCCATAATAAGGGGCTGTAAAAAAACAACCTGTCGAAAACGGGTCGTTTTTTTGTAATAATAATTGACAATTGACAATTGACAATTGATAATTGACAATTATGGTGTCGGCTTCGCCGACAAATTTTGATTTTTGTGGTTCCGATTTATAAGCTTTGATGTTCATACGACATTATCATAATAACTTCAGTTAAATAATGCGTAAACGTAAATTTAAATCACGCGGCGCAGCCGCTCCACAGTTATCAATTATCAATTTTTTGAAGTCTTGAGATAGTTTTTTTACAGCCCCTTTTTTGAAATTTTAAGATAGTTTTTTACAGCCCCTATAATAATTGTCCATTGTCACCGCATTTTCTTGATATCGTTAGCGTCGTAAACCACCTGCGCATAGATGGCGGCGACCACCTTGTACAGCTCGGGCGGCACATGCTCGCCTGCGCCAAGCATTACCAGCAGGGCAGCCGCGCTGTCGTCGCGGTAAATGGGCACGCCGTTCTCGTCGGCTATATTCAATATTTTTTTGGCAAGCTCCCCCATTCCCGAGGCTACCACTATGGGAGCGTAATTCAGATCGGGATTGTATTTCAGCGCTACCGCTGCGGACTGTCCGAAGGCTTTATGCTTAGGCATTTTCATTTCTCCTTTTTACATATTGTATAAATTAAAATTTACGCTTTGACTTACGCTTTGACGTCAAAGCTCTTTCTGTTTTCGTTTATTCTCGGGAAGGTTTCCGCAAGCGTATGCGGCTTCACCAACAGCCCCGTCTTGAAATTCTGGACGTTGTAGCCAACTCCCGCGGCTATGCGCGTGATCTTATCCGTAAGATTTGACACTCGGTAACGGTAGCTTTTGGGGTAAAGCACCGAAAGATTCAGCTCCTTGCCCGTGCTGTAAGCGTCTACCTCAAATCTGCCCACCGCTTCCACGTCAAAGGTCAGAAACAGATGATAGCGCTTTTCCTCTCCCGCCTTGCCCGAGGAGGTGTTGTCGTTGTCCACCCAAAGCTCCCCGAAGGCTCTCGTGTCCTCGACCTGCAAGGGAATAATATAGTGCGCCAGCGGAGTAAAAACGCCGGGAGCGTTCAGCATGCTTTGAAGCAGATTGGACGCGTTGAAATTGTCGATCCCCCTGATGGCGGGGTGGTTGACGTTTCGGTCGATAAACGAGGTGAGCGCCTTCATGGTCTCGGATTCGTAGCCGCCTTGATTATGAGCGGGCATCTCCTGTTTCTGCGCCATTTTTCCGATTATATTCTCAAAAGCGTCGCAAAGGGACTGCCTCTCGGGTATGTCGGGAGTATTTTCCAATACCCTGTTTAAAAAATCCACCATATCCGACAGGTTGTCGGTGCCCTTTACCACGGTCCTCATAACGTCCGCCGCGTCGGGGTTGTCGCGGGGGATAAGCAGAGACAAGAGCTGTCCTATAGCGTCTCTGCCTGTTGTCAGATTGCTTTCGTAATTGCTTACTATATAGTCTATGCGGCTTTCGGTAAGCTGAATATTGCTTTTGTATGCTTCGTTCTGCGCCTCGGTATCGATCTCGGAGGATTCGCCGCTGATTATCGAGGACAAGACCTTTTCCGCGGACTGGGCGCCTCCCGACAGCTTGGAAAGATACGCCAGAATCGCCACCTTTTCCGCGGACACGTCCGTATTTTCCGCGGGGCTGTCAAGCCGAACCACATCCTCCATTACCGTTTCCAGCGCGTTATAAAGAGTCTGCCGCTCGGGCATATCGGGAATGGTTCTCAGAACGTCGTTTAAAAAGCTTACCATCTGATCGGTGGACTGCGTATTCGCCACGATATTTCTCAAGGCCTCCGCCGCGTTGGAATCGTTCTGAGGTATTACCAGCGACAGGAGCTGCGTCAAAGCGTCCTTGGCGGTGATGCTCTCGCTTTGATAATTATTTAACAAATAGTTTATTCTTGTGTCGGATATGGGAACGGCGCTTTTGAAATTCGCGGCTCTCTGCGCGTCGGCGCCCGCATAGGCTCCCTCGGCGTTATTTTCGGACGGGGCGGGAGTATTGTCGGAGCCGTTTTCGGAGACGCCCTGCCGAACGTTTGCCGTGCCGTCCTGCACGACGGACTGCCTTTCTCCCGCTTCGGGAGGCGTGTAGACCGCGCTTCCGTTGGGGAGCTTTTCGGCGGCTTCCGCGTTTTCGTCATTTGTACCTTGAAATGCCGATAAATTTTGTGCAATATTACCATTTTCCGTTGCGGACGCCTTGTCCTTACCCTCTGCAAGAGCGTTTATGTAAGCCAAAATCGAAGCTTTTTCGGCAGAAACATCAAAATTTTCATTAGCTACTTGATTTTCTGCCGTTTTTGTAGTATTATTATTATATGAATTTGTGAGCAGCTTGGAAACAAATTCGGTGAACGCCTTGCTGAGCGCTTCGCGGGTAGATGAGGAGGGTATCTGAGACATAAGCTGCGTAAACGCTTCCTTCATCATATACTCGTTGGTGTTATAGCGGGAAAGATTGTGAGTTACCAGCGGAACAAGGGTCTCGGTGCGGCTGTCGCTCTGAAGGCTTCCCGCAATGGTGCGCATTACGGCGGCTGTCTCATTCTTAAGGCTTTCAAAGTTCTGAGCGGGGTCCCCGTTTTCCCACTTCTGATAAAGAGCCGTAAGATTTTTTGAGAGCGTGGTATTCTTTCCGAAGTATTCAGCCAAAAACTTGATGTTTGACTTGACCGCGTCAATTATTTCATTTCTGCTCATGGCGTAGTTCAAGGTTTTCAAAAGGTTCGCCACCAGCTCCTTGGTATCCTCCCCGGATTCGGCGCAGACGATCCGCAGGATATCGAAAAGCTCGTTCCCCGAAAAGACGGTGTTGTCCTTTTCTTGGGTAAGTATCTCGTTCAGAAGCTTGTCGGGATTTATGTAAATCGCCTTGGTGAGGTCGTCGATCTCTCCCACCAGCTCGGTGTAGCCGTTAAGCTTGGCGTTTTCCAGCAGGTCGCCCGAGAACACATCGTGCAGTGTTTCGACCGCCATTGAGGGGTCTTTCGCGGCGGGAACGCCGACCGAGCCCGCCGAGCCGCTTGAAACGCCCTGATTTTCGGCGCCGCCCGCTCCTCCCTTTTGAGTGACGCCCGCAGGTCGTTGAACAGCGTTCACTCCGTCTATGGAGAAAGCCTCGCCGTTTTGAGGGGTGCTGCTTCCGTTATTTCCGGAGGTCAAGGTCTTGCCTCCGGTGAGCGGTCCTGATATCTGAGGTATCTGTGGCATAGGTTGATCCTTTCCGGCGTTAAGATCGCCATTTCGTTTATATGTTAAAATCGCAGCGTATCGTAAAAATCAAACCGCAATAAAATGTTACAAAAACATTTTATCATATATCGGCAAAAATTTCAACAAATCATTCTAAATTTATCGTCAGTAAAATTTTAATAAGCTAAAAATATGAAAGGATAGGTCAGAAAAATGGCAAAGGTTGAAGCCGGAATGGAAGGCATGGTGGATATGTATCTCTTTGAGACCACTACGCTTATCGATCAGTTGGACGAAATTCTTTTGCGCACGGAGCAAGCGAACGAGTTCACCGAGGACGATATCAACGAGGTCTTCAGGATCATGCACACCGTCAAGGGTTCATCGGCTATGATGGGCTTTGAGAACCTGCAAAAATTAGCGCACAAAGGAGAGGATATGTTTTTCATCATCAGAGAAGACCCCTCTAAGATGAAAGATATAGGTTTTGTTTATGACCTTGTTTTCCAGATGTCCGACCTGTTTAAGGCAGAGATCGAGGAGATCCGAAACAATCCCGACTACGAGGGCACAGACTTCTCGGATATGATCGCCAAGCTTGAGAACGGCGCAAGCATTCTCAAGGGCGAGCTCGACGAGGCTGAAGCGGAAGCGGCGGGCGCCGCCTCTCCTGCGGGCGGAAAAGCCGCGGCTGCCGTATCGGCGGGCGAAAATCAGTCCGTTATCAGAGTTTTCTTCGAGCAGGACTGCAAAATGGAAAATCTCCGCGCGTTCCTGCTGCTCAACAGACTCAAGGAATCCTTCGATATTATTGACTGGTTCCCCAAGGACGTTGAAAACAACGCCGAAAGCGGCGCTCTGATACAGGAGGACGGCTTCCTTATCACTCTTAACAAAGCGGACGTGGACGCCGCCGTCAAGATCGTCGAGCAGTCTCTTAACGTCGATACATATGAAATCGTAAAGGATGAGGATAACGCCGCGGAGCCTGCGGAGGCTGCGGAGGCTGCGCCCGCTCCCGCTGCGGAAAAGCCCGCCGAGCCCGCGGCTGCGCCCGCGGAGGTCAAGCCCGAGCCCGCTCCCGCCAAAAAAGCCGCTCCCGCAGCAGCTCCCGCTCCCGCAAAGAAGCAGGAAAAGCAGGCGGCTCAGCAGCAGGTAAACAGCGGCGGAAAACAGAGCCTTATCAGCGTCAACCTGCAAAAGCTCGATCAGCTCCACGACATCGTGGGCGAAATAATCACCACCGAGTCTATGGTGGTTTCCAACCCCGAGCTGGAGGGCTTGAAGCTGGAAAGCTTCCAGAAAGCGGCGAGAGAGCTCAGAAAGCTTACCGACGAGCTTCAGGATTCCGTAATGTCAATCCGAATGGTGCCTCTTGTGGGTCCTTTCCAGAAGATGCACAGGATCGTCCGCGATATGAAGCAGAAGCTGGGCAAAAACGTTGAGCTTGTTATCGAGGGCGAGGACACCGAGGTAGACAAGTCTATCGTCGATAACCTTAACGACCCTCTGATGCACTTGGTCCGCAACTGTATGGATCACGGCATCGAGGAGGACGTAAACGACAGAATCGCGCACGGTAAGCCCGAAAAGGGCACCATAAAGCTTTCTGCCACCAGCAGCGCGGGAGAGGTAATAATTACCGTTTCCGACGACGGCGGCGGAATCGATACGGACAGAGTGCTCCAAAAGGCGGAGGAGGCGGGTCTTCTTACCAAGCCCTCCTCGGAATACAGCGAACGCGAGATCAACAATATGATAATGCTCCCCGGCTTCTCCACCAACACCGAGGTGACCGAGTACAGCGGCAGAGGCGTCGGCATGGACGTTGTTAAAAAGAACATCGAGAAATCCGGCGGCAGCATCTTCGTGGAAAGCAAGCGTTACGAGGGCAGCAGCTTCATTATCAAAATTCCTCTTACCCTTGCCATTATCGCGGGCATGGAGGTAAGAGTGGGCGACATTATCTTTACCGTTCCCACCTCCGCTATCAAGCAGAGCTTCAAGATAACGGGCGATCAAGTCATTTACGATACGCAGGGCAACGAAATGATAATGATGAGAGGCGAATGCTATCCTATCCTTAAGCTTTTCCAAAAATTCAATCTCAAAACCGATATCACCGATTTTGAAGAAGGCATACTTATTTTGGTCGAGGCTGACGGAAAGAGCGTGTGCCTGTTCGCGGATAAGCTCATAGGCGAGCAGCAGGTAGTTGTAAAGCCTTTCCCCGCTTACCTTTCCCGCTACAACCTTAAGGCCGAGGGCTTGTCCGGATGTTCGATAATGGGCGACGGCAGCATTTCGCTTATAATCGACGTCAACAACATCATAGACAAGCAATGATCCGCTCAAAAAAATGAAAGGAATGGTTTCGGCATTATGGCAGATATGAATAAAATTACTCAGCAGCAAAAAGAGCTGAACGAAAAAATAAACACCGCTTCAAAAAAAGGCGGAACTGAGATCGCAAAGGCGCTGACCTTTCTGATAGGCGACAGGATCTACGGCGTTGATATTTCCTACCTTACCGAGATTATAGGCATACCCCATATTACGGTGATCCCCGGGATACCCTATTATATCAAAGGAGTCATCAACGTGCGAAGCAAGGTCGTTCCCGTTATCGATATCCGCTCGCGCTTCGACCTTCCCGAAAGGGAATATGACGATAAGACCTGCACCGTTATCATCAACTATCTCGACATACAGGTGGGCATTATCGTGGATCAGGTTCTCGAGGTGGCTTCCGTAACGGCGGAGAGTAAGGCGGACATACCCGCCCTGGAGCGCGTGAACAACAACAAGTTTATCGAATATATCCTTGAGACCAACGATTCGATAAAGATGATCCTTGACGTTAAAAAGCTTATTTTTGACGATGATTTCGACGTAGAAGCGGCCGCCGAATAAAAGGCTCCGACATACGGTATTGCGCCGCCGATCGTATTTTTGAAGGATTTGATCAGCGGCGCAGTATTACGACAGGTCCAATATAATATTTTTCGTTTTTTCGTATTAAAATAAAAATATAATTGATACGGCAGAAAGGAGAATAAACCGTGATACCTAAAATATCCGACGCGGATTTTAACAAGCTCGTTAAATTTATTTATGACAACTACGGAATAAATTTGGCGCAGAAAAGAGTGCTTATAGAAGGCAGACTTTGCAACGAAATAAAGGCAAAGGGCTTTCCCGACTACCACCAGTACCTCGAATCGGTATACGCCGACAGATCGGGTACCGAAATTATAGCGCTTTTAAACAAGCTCACCACCAACCATACGTTTTTTATGCGCGAGCAGGAGCACTATCAGTACATGAAGGAGACCGTACTGCCCTACATCGTGTCCCTCAACCGCCCGAAAAAGTATGTTAAGATATGGAGCGCGGGCTGCTCCAGCGGAGAGGAAGCCTACACCACGCAGATGCAGATGCAGGAATTTTTCGGCGCCAACGCGTCTCTTTGGGACACCAACATTTACGCCTCGGACATATCCGAAAACGTAATGAACAAAGCCAAGAAAGCGATCTACCACGTAGAGGGAATGAAAAATCTCGACCCCTCCTGGGTAAAGAAATATTTTACTCCTCTTGACAACGACTGTTACCAGGTTTCAAAAACCATCACCTCAAAGGTAAGCTTCGGCACCTTCAACCTTATGAAGCCGATTCCGAAGCCTGCGGTGCTCTACGATATCGTTTTTTGCAGAAACGTAATGATCTATTTTGACCTGCCCACAAAGGTGGCTCTTGTGGAACGCTTCTATGATGTCGTGGCTCCCGGCGGATATCTCTTTATCGGTCATGCCGAAAGCGTGCCCAGAGAGCAAACAAGGTTCCAGTACATTAAGCCTGCGATCTACAGGAAACCGCTTCCCGACGGCAAAAAGTAACGTTTGCGGAAATACCGCGTATAATAGCGTTAAAGCGGCAGCTTAAACAAGCTGCCGAAATTGCGAAGCAATTCCGAAGTTCAGTGGGGGATTTTAATCCCCCACTGAACTGAGAGATGTCCCCCGCCGCCCAAGAGGCGGGGAACATCGGCAGCGGTTATAAACATCTGATATTTTAACGAGGAGCAAACAATGGCGATTAAAGTTTTAGTTGTAGACGATTCACTGGTTTTCAGAGAAACGCTTTCAAGGCTCCTTTCCGAAATAAAGGGCATTGAGGTCATAGGCACCGCCGTTGACGCTTTTTCGGCAAAGGAAAAGCTTGAAAAGCTTACCCCCGATGTTCTTATACTTGACGTGGAGCTTCCTAAGGTCAGCGGGATAGATTTTCTGAAGGAGCTGCTTCCGAAGCGCCCTATACCGACGGTCGTCGTCACGTCCACCGCGATCAGCGCCTTCGACGCGATCAGCGCGGGCGCGGTTGACTTTGTAAAAAAGCCGCTGGTAAGGAACAGAACGGATATCGAGGATTTTGCGAAGCATTTGGCGCAGAAGATCAAGATCGCCTCTATCGCAAAGGTAAAGCTGTACAGCCACCCCGCGGGCGGACCCGCTCCCTCGAGCATTGCAAGCATTGCGGCAGGCGGCTCGCTCGGCAGCAACAAAAACCTCGTAATAGCCCTGGGCGCCAGCACGGGCGGTACGGACGCTTTGCTGGCTGTGGTACAGGACCTGCCCGCCAATACGCCCGGGATCGTTATAGTTCAGCATATGCCTCCCGTATTTACAAAAATGTACGCCGAAAGGCTTGACAGAATATGCAAGATGAGCTGCAAGGAGGCGCAGGACGGCGACAGAGTGGAAAGGGGCAAGATAATAGTGGGCGCGGGAGGCTTTCATTTAAGGCTCGCCCGCGACAACAGGGGATATTACGTGACCTCGCGCGAGGGCGAAAAGGTCTCGGGACACTGTCCCTCCGTAGACGTGCTGTTTGACAGCGTGGCGGACACCGCGGGAAAAAACGCGGTAGCGGCTATCCTTACGGGAATGGGCTCCGACGGAGCAAAGGGGCTCAAGAAGATAAGAGACAAGGGCGGCTTTACCATAGGACAGGATAAGGAGACCTGCGTTGTTTACGGTATGCCTATGGTAGCGTACCAGCAGGGCGCTGTTTGCCAGCAGGCGCCGCTTACCAAGATACCCGAGATAATATTGCAGCACTGTAAATAATATAATAACAACGACCCGTCGTAGACGGGTCGTTGTTATTTATTTGTCTTATCAACAGATGTCTTTACTGCCCGATCGTTTCCGCTATCCTGCGCTTAAGCTCCGAAAGCTGCTGCATATAGCCGTTTATGAGCTTTTCCCTGTTGTTTTCCACCTGTATGCTTTTGATTTTTTTCATTGACGGGAACAGCACGGCCGCAGGCACCACGGCGGACAGTATCACCCCCGCCGTATTCCATTTCAGAAGCGAGCTTACCCCCGCGCCGATCGCCGAACCGCCCAAGGCTGCGGCGGATATAACCGCGTCCGAAATGGGCGCGCTTACCTCAACCTCCTTAAAGCTTATGCCGTCGATAAGCTCCAGTACCCTATCGGCCTTTTGCGGGCTTTCCGCCCTTAGCCGCTTTATCCAGTCGCCGCATTCGCTGTAATCCGTCCATGTCCCTGCCGCCGCCTTTGCCGCCATTGTGGCTGCCGCGGGCGTTAAAGCGGACTGTCTGCTTTTTTCTATAAGCTTGCCTAAGCAAAGGTCGGAAAAACGGGTCCATGCGGATTCAAATCCGTTGTACATTGCCTATATCCTCCTTTCATACGCTTCCGAACATTTCTGCCAGCCGCTCCATATCCTTTATCTCGTTTTTCAAAGCGGCGATATCGTTTTCGACGGCAAAAACCGCATTCCGCGCAGCCGCAGCCTTGGCGCGGTCAATATTGCCTATATCCTTCCTGTATTTCGTTATGTAATCGTCGATAAAAAGAACGAGCGCGTCCCGCATATCGGCGGCATACCTTTCCGCCTTTTCGTTAAGCTCGGAATAAACGCCGCGGAAGTACGCCTCCTTAATGCAGAAAAACAAGCGCGATATACGTTCTCTGAGCCCTCTCATTCTTTTTTTCCTTTTTCTGCCGTGAGTGATCGCAAAGCTTATGGCACCAATTGCGGCGCCAAACACGGTAAAAAAGCAAAGAGGAATCAAAATCATAAAGCCGTCGCTTTCTCCTCCCGCTATGGTAAGAAAGAACGCCAAAACAAGAATGATCTCCATTCCTGTTCCCGCCCCAAGAAATATTCTGAACGGGGCGCAGTGCTTTATCTTTTTTTCGGTCTTGCTGATATCCGTATGTATAAGCCTCACAAGCTCGGGATCCACTTTTCCGCCGCCCGAGGGCGAGGGGCGCGAAGGCTTTTTCGGCTTTGCTTCGGCAATGGGCCGGTAATTTCCGAAGGTCTCCGAAAAGCTGCTTTCAAACTCGTTCGCCGTCTCGTCGGCGATATTGTCCGTCTTATCCAGCGCGGCGTTGAATACGCCGTCCAATTTTCCCCGAATGTCGGACAAAAGCTTTTCCGTGCCGCTGAAAACATTTCTTAGCTGCTCGGGTCGATCAAAGCCGTCAATAACCTTGTTCAATGCCGCCTCCTCGCTGCTGCGGCATTCGTCAAGAAGACCGAAAAGCTTTTCCTTTTCCTTGACCGCCTTGTATGCAAAGCCCTCGGAGCAGTACGTCAGCCATTTTTTCGTAAATTCCGAAAGAGAAGCCTCCGAAAAATTCTCGGAGGCTGTCGAGGTGATACTCATGCCGCCGCGTATGCGCTCCAGCTCCTCCAGCAGCTCGCCGCCCGCCTTGGACAGCTTTGAAAGCTGCGCCGCGCGGCGCACGATCATACGGTTCTCCGAAAGGAACTCTCTTATCTTTTCCTCTGTCGCAAGGCTCGCTTCCTTTTCGCTGCCCCCGTTCATAATATGCTCGGAGGAATAGGGCAGCACCAAGGGGTCCTCCGCCCCCAGCCGTCCTTTAATGCGTACCTTTACGTATTCAAGCTGTTTCTCCCGCTCCTCGGGCGGTATCATATCTATCTTTGAAACAACAAAAATGCAGTTGCGCACGCTGAAGGGCAGCTTGCTGCTTATAAAATCACAAAGGCTTTCCGACATGGGGTGCGTGGCGGGGGTTAAAATGATACAGCCGTCCGCAAGCTCGGAAACGGACTGCTTAGTCACTAACTCGTGCCACTCGTCGAGAGAATTTGTCCCGGGAGTGTCCACAACGCTGACTCCCTTTTTGAAAAAGTCCGAGTTTGAATAAAGAAGAATACGCCGCTTTTCGCCCTCCGCGCTTTGTGAATTGAGACGTCGGATTATCTCCTGCCTCGGCTCTCCGCTTTTCGTCAGATCGCCCGAAACGGCTTTTCCGCTTTCGTCCTGAAGATAAAGAGTGTTTACCTCGCCGTAGCGTATGACGACGGGGAGCCTTGTTGTGCCCTGCACCGCGCCCGACTCCAAAGCCTCCTCGCGCATAAGCGCGTTTATAAAGCTGCTTTTTCCCGCGGAAAATTCGCCCACCACCGCCATTTTGAGCGCCTCGCCGTCCTCCGTCTCCTTTATGCGGTCAAGCTGTCGGAGCAGGTCCGCCCTTTTGCCCTCCTCTATGTCGTACCTGTCGGCGATCTCCTCTATGCGCTTTGCGCGTTCCTCCAAGCCCGCCAGCATTTTAAGCTGCTCGTTTTTGTCAAACCGTTCCAATCTTTTCCCCCCTGTTATTTCAGCAATTCAAACACAAACTCCGTAAGTCTGTTTTCCAATCCGCGTATATTGGCTTCGGAGGTATTGAGCTTTTCCTGCAAGAGCTTGATATTTTCCTCGCCCTCCTCCATTTCGTCAATGATCTCCTTAAGCTGCTCCTCCATTTGGGTTATTTCGGCGGAAAGAGCATCTCCCGCCAGCTCCCTGACCATGCTTACCTGCTCCATTGCCTTATCGGAAATGCTTTTGCTCAGCTCGGGCGCCTGCTCGTTCAGAAGATTGCAGTATGCCTCGGCGACCTTGTCCTTAGCCAGCTTTTCCGCACGGGAGCCCTGCCCCTTTAATGCGGAGACCGTCTGGACTATAGGCGCCGCCAGTGCGCCGATCATTGCGATAGGGTTGATGAAAACCGCCACCAGGGAGGACACCAGTATCGCGCTTATGTTTATGGCGAGCTGCTTCGCTACCGTTATTGCAAAGCTTTTGTTTAAGCCCTCCTGAGTGCCTACTATCATACCGCTCCAGCCGCTCAGCAGCATACCGCCCGTGGCGGCGACCACCCTCTTCCATGTGGGGATATCGTCCTTGGGCTGCTCTACTCCCGATATATCGAACATTATTTCGTCCAACTTTACGTAAAATTCCTCTATCCGCCCCTGCATGGAATCCTTGAGCTGATCCGTCTTTTCGCAGATAAACGTAGTGAGCGGACCTGTGGACCAGCTTCTGAATTCGTTGTCTATACGCTTGTTGATATACTCCGTGATCTCTTGAACGAGCTTTTCCGAGGATATCTTGGGGTGAAGCATTTCATACTTCGTCTCGGGGGAATATTGGGTTATCCAGGAGTTCACAAGAGTCGGAAACTCGTTGAGATAGTTTGTCACAAAGCGCGACACGTCGTTTTTTATAAGCGTTATCTGTGACTGGAGCTTTGTAAGGATAAGCTCTCTCTCGGTTTTCAGCCCGTCGATATCGGGCTTTCTTTTTTCGTATTTTTCCTTGACCTCCGCCAGCTCGGTGGAATATATCCCCCTGCGCTGAGGAATGACCGTGTTTAACACGTTGCCCCTTAGGATATGCAAAAGCTCCTTGGCGGGAGAGCTGAGCTTTATCCTGCCCCTGTCGTTGGCGAGGTAATCCGCTAAGGTCTCCTCCAGCTCGGGTATTCCCGAGGAAGCCAAAAGCTCGCCGTTTCCTTTGGTCTTGCCCTCCAGCGCGCTGCGCGCCGCGGTGTAGAAAATATGCTCCGTGCGGTTTTTAAGCGTCTTCTCCACGAGACCCTTTATCTGTGCCCTGTCCCTTTCGTTAGTGAGCTGATCGAAGCGGTTCACCACGCCGAAAATGCTCTTTTTGTCAAAGCCCAGCTCGGCAAGAGTGATGTCTATATATTCAAGCTCGGTATGAGATACGAAATGCGTCGCGTCAAAGGTGAAAAGAATTGCGTCCGCCTGCTTGAGATAGGATAAGGTTATGGCGGTCCTTTCGGGGTCCTCGTTAAGCCCGGGCGAATCCACTATCTCAACGTTGTTTTTCAGCAGCTCGAGGGGCCAGAAAAGCTCCGCCTTTTCATAAGGGCTTTTCAAGCTTGCCTCGTTTCTCTCCATTCCGAGAGGGATAACGAGAAAATCCTCCATGCTGTCCACGGGGATAGACATTGGCGGAACGTTGTCCGTACCGTGATTTTTGATATGTATCCTCGCCTGTTCCGCTACATTGTCGTCAACGGGCGGAACGGGGTTTCTGAAATACAGAACGGCGCTTTTGTTCTCGCCGTATTTCACCTCGTTGATAATGGCGGTGGCGGGAGCCGCATATGCGGGCAGCACCTCCTGACCCAAAAGGGAATTTATAAAGGTGCTTTTTCCGTTTTTAAAGTTGCCCATGACCATGATCTTAAAGGTGTCGCTGGACATTTTCTGACGAAGCTTCTCCATATTTTCCGAATATATATCCAAATTGAGCTCATCGAGCTCTCTTGCCGTCTCGGAAACGATCGACAGAAGCGTCTCCCGCCTTTTGTTAAATTCCATAAGCTGTGTGTTGATTTCCATTTCTTTTCCCTTTCATATTCATTGTTAGAGGCTATTGAACGGTGTTCAAGGCTTCCAGCTCGCTGCCGTATATTGTCTTCAATTCCTCGGTGCGGCTGTTTTTTTCGGCGGCGCCGAGCCGTTCCTTTCTTTCGCCGAGATTTTTTTCAAGTATGTCCGCAGCCTCGTTGAACATCGCCCTGTATATTGCCGTCATATTTTCCTCAACGTCCTTCATTCTGCTTTCGGTATCGGTTTTTAACGTCCTGTAAAGCTCTTTTTTCAGAGCCTCTCTCTGCTGCTCCAGCTTTTTGTTGAGAAACATTTCCGACGCGACGCCTCCGCTTATGCTTGCTACCGCTATGCCGCCGCAGGCAATGGCAACGGAGGGCAGCAGCGTGTAGCCCAGCACCATTGCGGTGCCCGCTATTACTCTTGAGGTAAGCCTAAGGTTTTTGATATCCTTAAGCCCGTTCCTGTCCAGCACCCCGCTGTTATCGAGAGCCGTTTTGTATTCGCCGCCCGACAGACGGAAAAGCGACGTATCTATGCCGACTCCGTATTTTTCTTTTATTCGGGAATTGAGCCATTCCGCGTCGGCGGCAAGCGCCGAGCCGAGATTGGAATCCAAGGTTTTCCCCAAGGACTTCATCTGCATCTTGTACTTGTGCGGCAGAATACTCTCCCACCAATCCTTGGGATTTCCGCTGTGCTCCAGCTCTATCGACAGGCTTTCAAACAGATCCTCGAACCAATCCTCTTTTTTATCCGACATCCATTTGTAACAGCGCTCGCAGCGTTTCAGCAGCTCTGCCTCCAGCTCGGAGAGGAACTTTCTCATTGCCCCGTCCATGCTGTCCCGCTCCCGTTCAAGTCTCTCGCGGGAAAGTCTTTCCTGCTCCTCCAAGCTGCCGAGCCGTTTTTTGAGCTCCTCAGATAAAAGCGCTCCCGCCTCGGCGGAAAGCCCGAAGCCGACCACGTCCGCCTTAAGCGCGCTGTGCTCGGGGCTTTTGCGGTACTCCGACAAAAGCGACTTTATCCTTTCCGCGTCAAAGCCGACTCCGTAAACCGTTTCAGCCATGGGAGCAAGCTTTTTTATGCTCCCGTCTCCGTACCGCATTATCATTTCCCTGTCCTTCTCGTCGGAAAGCAGGTCCATATGGTTCACGGCGCAGATTATTCTCGGCGAACGCTCCGTTTGCAGCGTTAAGGCGTTTTTATCCTCTACGCTCATCAGATGATGAGCCAAAAGCGTCAGAACGGCGCAGTCAAAGCCGACCTCCGTATCGGAATAGTCTCCGCCACCGCAAAGCTCCAAGGATATCCCGAGCGTCTTAAGAAAATCACAGTTCACGGTTATTTCCACGACTGCGCCGCGCAGCTTATCCGATTCCTTTCTCAGCGAAGCCGCCAAAGCCTTTTTCCCCTCCTCCGTCAAGGGAAAGCTTTTTACGGGGGAGCCGTTTTTTACGACGGCTATCTCGTCTTTTCCGCCTCCGACGACCGTTATTTTCCCGCGGTAGCCGTCAAGCCCGCCTCCGCAAAGGACCTCCCGACCGACTATGCTGTTTATCAGCGTGCGCCTGCCCGAGCCCCTGCACCCTATAAAGCCCACGCGAAACGCTTCCGAATCGGTCATTTCGCGGGCGTTTTTCAGAAGCGCGCCGACTTTTGCTATATTAAGCTCGGAATTAAGCCTTTCCATAGCCGAAAGCCTTTCGAAAAGCCCGACGTCCGCGACCTTGACGGAGGGGAGCTCCGCAGAGGCAGTTTTTTCCGCCGTCTCGCTGCCGCTGTCTTCGGCTTCGATTTTCCTCACATTTTCCTCATCGGAAACGGTTTCCTCAAAAAAACCGTGTTTTTTTACAAACATTGTTTTATATCTCCTCCCATCTATGCATGATCACGAGCCGAGTCCGTCTCCGAAATATTGCTCGAAAAATTCCTTGGACATAAACTTATAGTAGGGATACAGCGACGGCTCCGCCAGCATGGAGTACAGCGAACGGAGCGCGGAGGCGTCCTCGCGGGTAAAACACCCCTCGTCTCCTATATATGCGATCTGCTTATCCAGCAGCGCGAAAAGCTCGTTCTTTTTTTCCTTGTACTGCCCTCTGTCAAGATGCTTTACCGCCTCGTGGCGGAAGGTGCCTATCGGCAGGTCGAAATTTGTTTCGCAGTATTCGGGGCACGCCGCAAGGAAGCACATTCGCATTATTTTTCCGCTTGGATAATCGGCGGAAACGATAAGCTGCGGAGGATAAAGCTTGGTCGTGTCCCGCTTTCCCGGGACGGTGCGGTAAAAAAATACCGAAACCAAAAGTCTGTCCCCCACCGTTTCAAGCATTGGCAGCCCATAGCCCGTATCTAAGGGTATGCACTCCCTGCCGACGGCGCTTAAGCTTATATTCCGAATAAAATCCTTGATCGAGATCATATCGTCTTACCTTTCTTTATAATTATTACGCGCAAACGTTAACATAAGCGCAGCCGCTGTCCTCCCACGCGTCCATAAACCTGTCCTTGGGTATCATGACCGCGCTGCCGTCCATAACTCCCGAATCGTTTATGATGACCATAGGCTCCTCGCCCGAATAGTCTATGCCTATCACCTCCACGGCATGATTGGGCTCGTTGGGCGTAAAATCGGTATCGTTGTCGCAAAACCATATTTCGTCCGCGTCTACCGCCACGACGACCCGACCGCCCTCGGAAAGCGCGTCGTGTATATCGCCGAAATCGCCGTTATACTCAACGTCCGCCTCCATTCCGAGATAATTCAGCGCCTTATCCATATCGTCCAGCGAGGTGGAGCCGTGGTACCAGCCCTCCTCCGTTCCCGCCGCCACAAGCTCCTCTATATCGACCTCGGTGCCCGTGGCGTTTTGATACGCCATCGCTTGAGCGTATATGGCGCAGGGACCGCTGTCCCCTTGATATTCCCATTGGGACGCGTCCTCGGCGGGGTCGCCCACAACGCGGCTCATATCCGTTTCCTTGGGATCGAATTTTTCATAGCCGAAGCCCTCGGTATATCCGTCCGTTTCTTCGCTCCCGCCGTACTCAAAGGGCTGCACCGCTGTTTCGTCAAACCACCCTCCGTTAAATTCCTCCTCGGTCATATTGAGCACGGTAATATCGTCCGTCTCGCCGTCGGCATTGCGGTCTACGGCTATCACCGCGGCGTCCTTTACTCCGTCGCCGTCCGTATCCACGAGA
Source organism: Bacteroides sp. (assembly GCA_023663265.1). Classification (GTDB taxonomy): domain Bacteria; phylum Bacillota; class Clostridia; order Oscillospirales; family Ruminococcaceae; genus Ruminiclostridium_E. The sequence goes on along the minus strand of JAMPHV010000019.1, from coordinate 543 downwards.
TCAAAGCTTGTTACCGAGCCGATGCTTCCGTCCTCGCCGAGCCCCTCCAGTATATCCAATCTGTCAACCATGCCGTTTCCGTCGGTGTCCTCGACTATGGCTAAGGTATCGATAACTCCGTCGCCGTCGGTGTCCATCAATCCCAGCCCTACGTCGGCTATCCCGTCCCCGTCGGTGTCCGAAACGGATACCGCCATATCGGCGATACCGTCGCCGTCCACGTCAAGCAATTGGAGCCCGCCGCCCGAATTTGTAAAATCCATTGTACTAAACCTCCTTTTTTGTTGAAACACAGCGTGTTTTGTATTTTCCTTTAAATTTTAGCATATTTTTGCAGCTTTTTGGTACGCAAGCTGCATACTTCCGAAAAAACAGTAAAAAGGCTATAAAAAGGGGGTTGTAAAAAACCATCCTAAAATTTAAAAAATTGTCAATTATTATAACAAAAAAGGGGCTGTAAAAAAACGACCTGTCGAAAACGGGTCGTTTTTTTTCGTTATAATTTAAGTTTCCCCAAAATTCAAAGCAAAAAATGGAGAAATC
>JAMPHV010000018.1 GCA_023663265.1 Bacteroides sp. | reverse complement strand
TTGATAATTGACAATTAAGGTGTCGGCTTCGCCGACGGATTTTGATTTTTGCGGTGCAAATTTATACTAATTCCAAATAGAATTATGGACAAAATTTTACAGAGTCCATAATTCTATTTGGAATTACACCCGAAACACTCTTTCCAAATACTCCATATTCATTTGTCTATCTTTGTATTTGGAAAGAGTATTATAAGCTTTATGTTATCAGACTTGACAACTATACTTAAATTTGATATAGTATTATTACGATTATCGGCGTTCCGAACGGAAACGGCGGAAATTTTTAGTACTGTTTAGTATAGCGCTTGCTTATACTAATTCCAAATAGAATTATGGACAAAATTTAAGCGCTGGGGAGTGTGACTGTATGAATTTGAAAATCGAAGTATATACAAAGGATAAAATACCCGACGTATTGGATTTTGAAAAAAGACTGAGAGAAGAAGAAAACTTTTGGGGCTGGGAAATCAACGACGATTATATCCAAGCGGTCGAAAAAAGCTTTGAAGACAGCGCTTTTTCCGATTCCGTTTCTTTATTGGCATATGATAATAATAAGGTGGTCGGAAGAATCGATTCCTCAATTATCGCAAGCCGATTTGACGGGTCAAAAAAGGCATACCTTGATTGGATCTGCGTTATAAAAAGCAGCAGACATCAAGGAGTAGCGCAGCGGCTGTTAAAATCATTGCTGTACATATTAAAAGACAAGCATATTAACACGCTGATCGCGCTGACCGCCGCCAACGATGAAGCGCAGCGTTTTTATAAAAGCGTTCCAAACTCCGAAATGAGGGATATCGGTATTTGGATCGATCTGTAAGGGAGAAATATATGAATAATATCCGCTCGTTCAAATCACGCGGAAAAAGCCGTATCAGCCGTAAACGCCAAATATGACAAGCGGCTTCGCTTGTATCGCGAAGGAATAAAGCAATGGGATACGTCGGTTTCGGTCACAATGATAATCCGAGGAACAAAGCGATAAACGGAAATACGCATGTCAAAGAGGAGGTTTAATAAAAATGTACGACTGTTGTTTTACCAATTGAAGGATTATCTCGGCAGAGAGCATTTCGGAATAGAACATATAGTGACCGATGGGAGGAGACAACGGATATGAATCACTTAGGCACTATCGGATTAGAAACCGCAAGATTAAACTTAAGGCGGTTTAAAATAGAGGACGCGGAAAATGTGTACAAAAACTGGGCGTCGGAGAATGAAGTTACCGAATTTTTAACATGGCCAACACATGCAAGCGCAGACGTGACCCGAAGCGTTTTAAATGATTGGATAGAAAAATATGAAAAGAATGATTATTATAATTGGGTTATCGAGTTGAAAAGCAGCGGGGAGATCGTCGGAAGTATATCGGTCGTCTCAATTAAGGAAAATATAGAAGGCGCTGAGATCGGTTATTGTATGGGGACAAAATGGTGGGGAAGAGAAATTATGCCCGAAGCGGGTAAAGCGGTAATTCAATATCTTTTTGAGCAGGTGGGATTTCACAGGATCGCAGCTTATTATGATAAAAACAACCCCAAATCGGGAAGAGTAATGCAAAAAATAGGCATGGTCTATGAGGGAACTCTAAGAAGCGCGTGCTTTTCTAATCACGGAATTGCCGACAAAGTGTGTTATTCTATATTGAGAGAAGAAAGTCATAGATGATAAAATTATGGCGGTTGATGAATATTGGGCTGATGACGGAGATGCGCCTAAATGGAGAATAGATATGCATATTGAATAAATGAAAGAGGCAAAAATGATTTTACACAATCGAGTAATACCGATATTAGACCCCCGCGCTTTCCTTAGATCAACAGACAAACGCAGATTTAAGGAGGTAAGAATTGAATAATCCCATTAAAAATTTATCAAGAAGAGAGTGGCTGCTTTGGGTTGGTTCATTGGCGATCGTTGCCGCTTCTAATATTTTATCGCAAAAAATAGACTGGTTGACGCTGGCTGCGGCAATGGTTGGAGTTACATCATTGGTTTTTGCCGCGAAGGGTAATGTGTGGGCGCAGATCTTGATGATCGTGTTCAGCGTCCTTTATGGTATCATTTCCTACCGTTTCCGATATTGGGGAGAAATGATAACATATTTGGGAATGACTATGCCTATGGCAATATGGTCAACAATCACATGGATAAAAAACCCGTCTAAAGAGAATGAAAACGAGGTTGCGATCCGAAAGCTGAATTGGAAGCATTCAATACTGCTTATTTTTTTCAGTACTGTTGTAACAGGCGTATTTTATTTTGTTTTGCAGGCATTGGGTACGCCTAATATTGTATTCGGCACGATTTCGGTCACAACGAGTTTTTTGGCGGCTTCCCTAACCATGCTGCGCTCTTCTTATTACGCATTGGGATATGCTTCAAACGATATTGTTTTGATTATTCTTTGGGCTTTGGCTTCTATTGAGAATCCTGCCTATGTTCCTGTAACCGTAAATTTTGCAATTTTCCTTTTTAACGACATATACGGGTTTATAAGCTGGAGAAAAAGAGAATTACAACAGAGGAGGTAACCATTATGAACGAAAAGATAGTACAAACAGCAGGCAGAGATCAGTTAGGCGATTTTGCCCCCGACTTTGCCCATTTCAACGACGACGTTTTATTTGGTGAAAACTGGAACAACGGCGACATCGATCTGAAAACCCGATGCATTGTGACAATGGTTGCGCTTATGTCCTCGGGAATTACCGATTCCTCCCTCACCTATCATCTTGAAAACGCCAAGGCGCACGGCGTAACAAGAGAGGAAGCAGCGGCGATCATCACCCACGCGGGATTTTACGTAGGCTGGCCCAAGGCGTGGGCGGTCTTTCGCCTTGCCAAGGACGTGTGGAAAACCCAAAATGCCGCAGAAAGCGCAAAGGCAGCTCACGCCGCAAAAATGATATTTCCTATCGGCTCACCCAACGACGGTTTTGCGAAATATTTTATCGGGCAAAGCTATCTTGCGCCTGTTTCAACGGAGCAGGCAGGGATTTTCAACGTGACCTTCGAGCCGCGCTGCCGCAATAACTGGCATATTCATAAGGCGGACAAGGGCGGCGGACAGATACTCGTCTGCATTGCGGGAGAGGGCTATTATCAAGAGTGGGGCAAGCCCGCGCAAAAACTCAAGGCGGGCGACGTGGTGAATATTCCCGTCGGAGTGAAGCACTGGCATGGTGCGGCTCCCGACAGCTGGTTCTCGCATTTGGCGGTGGAAGTCCCGGGCGAGAACGGTTCTAACGAGTGGCTTGAAGCGGTAAGCGACGAGCAGTATAACGCGCTCTAACGGCGGAGTGAATCTGATCTCGGGATCGACAATGGATTTTGTTATCACTTTTGGCAGAAAATAAAAGAAACCAATATTTCAAGGATATGTTCAAGCGTATTAAAAGAGGGGCAATATATGAAGCTTCTGCCAATTATAATACTGTTTCCAAATACAAAGATAGACAAATGAATAAGGAGTATTTGGAAGGGGAGAATAAGATCCCGTATATTGAAGCGGCGGCGGTTTATAACGAAAAAGAGAAGAAGCTTGTTGTTTTTGCCGTTAACCGTTCTGTGGAGGAAGCCTGCGAGTTGAATATCGACGTCGAGCTTGACCTTATTCCTATAAAGCATATCACGGTTACGGGCGACGATCTGAAAGCGGAAAATTCCCCCGACGAGGAAAAAATTTCCGCAAAGGAGTTAAGCTTGGGAGAACGCCTCTTGCTTCCCAAGCAGTCGTGGAACGTTTTGGTATACGGGAGGAGATCGCAATGAAAAAAACACAAATCAGACCGATCGCTCTTTTTATGGCGCTGACCTTGTCTTTAGCTCTATGCTCCTGCTCCGCCAAGGAAGATCACGGAGAGATGCGGGGGCTTACCGCCAAGGAGCTTATTGCGGAAATGAAGACAGGCTGGAACTTAGGCAATTCCTTTGACTCTATAGGCGAGGACGAAACGGCGTGGGGCAACCCAGTAACCACAAGGGAAATGATCGATGCGGTAAGCGCACAGGGCTTTGATATTTTAAGAATACCCGTGACTTGGGGACAGCATATGGGCGATGCGCCCGACTATATTATTGACCCCGAATTTATGGCGCGCGTAAAAGAAGTTACGGATTACGGGATCGACAACGGAATGTATGTTATCCTCGATACGCATCATGAGCCCGACAGCTGGCTTTTGCCCCAAAGCGAAAGCATGACTGACGTGGAGCCGCAGTTTACCGCTCTTTGGCGTCAAATAGCGGAGGAGTTTGCAGACTACGGAGATCACCTGGTTTTCGAGGGGATAAACGAAGCCCGCATCAAAGGCTCCCCCAACGAATGGAACGGCGGAACGGAGGACGGGAGAAGCTGCGTCAACCGCTTGAATGAAATATTTGTGGATACCGTAAGACAAACGGGTGGAAATAATTCTCAGCGGCTGCTTTTGGTGTCTACCTACGCTCATGCCGTAACGGACAGCGCCTTTGACGGCTTTATAACCGATTATGACCAATACACGGGCGTTTCCCTGCACGCCTACACGCCCTACAGCTTTACCTATCACAGCAGTGAAAGCTACGAAACCTACGAGTGGGACAGCAGAGAAAAAAGCAGTATCGACAGTGTGTTCAAGCTGATAGACAAATATGTTTTAAGCAAGGATATTCCCGTTATGATCACCGAATACGGCGCAGTAAGAAAATCTCTCGGCAATTATACGTACAACACAAACGAGGTAATAAAGTGGCTCGGAGATTATTTAGGCGCAGCCAAGGAATACGGCATTCCCTGCGTTTGGTGGGACAACAACTATTTTAAAAGCGGAAACGAGCTTTTCGGTATTTTTGACAGGAGCAGCTGCGAATGGTACTCAAAGGAGATCGCCGACGCTATTGTGGGAATGTGTTCGTAAAAAGCGTAAAAAGCACAATATATCAGTAAATTTGCAATTAAGTATATTGATTTGGATTTACAAAAATATATAATGTTGTTAGTGAAATTCATTCAAACAGAAAGGAAAAATAATACCATGAAAGCTTCAAAAATTATCTCGGTTTTATCGGCTTCAGCTGTTGCGGCAGGTGCGCTTTGCTCTGCGGCTTTTGCCGAAACAATAACTATGGCTGATGCAGGCTATGGAATAAACGGAGGGAAAAGCTTTTTCCCCGACGATATCACCGCTTATTCAAGCACCTTGGGCGATCTTGCCGACCATTACGACACCATAGACTTTACCATTTCGGTTGCCGATTTAGGCGGACGTGATGATTTGCTGTTTCAGGTCTATGTTTCGGCGGGCGATTGGGCAGTATGGGCAAACGGCGACGAAACGCCTGCCATTTCCGAGGCAAACACCGACTACAGCTTTTCGCTGAATGTCGATGAAATTGCGGAAGCACACGGCAGAGAGTTTGTGATCTGCGATATGGGATTTCAAATACTTTCGGCAACGCCAGGTGATGTAGATGTTACATATTCGGTAAGCTATTCCGCAAACGGCAGCGCGGCGAATAATGAGGAAGAAACCGTTTCCGAACCTGCTCCCGAATCCGCCGAAACCGAAAACACGGCTTCAGATTCGGACAATACCATCGGCGCTTCCGCAGATGTTTCCGACGACAAGGGAAGTCCCGACACCGGCATTGCGGGAATTTCCGCTTGCTTTGCGGCAGCCGTAATTTCGGCAAGCGCAATTTTGGTCTTGAAAAAAAGAAAATAGTTAAAGAAGCATTGTTTTATTCCCCTTTAATATACCGAACAGGTCTAATCAAACAACAAGAAAAAATGCCTTTCAAAATATGCAGTACTGTGAAATTGCATAAAAATAAATTAAATTTTTACGCAGCTATACAAAATTAAAAATAATTTCTTTCATATCGTGGAATAATTTTCCTTTCTCGTGTCGGTAGTATATAGAGAACAAAATCCCCGCCTTAAAGGGTGATATCCTTAACGGAGAAATCATAAAACCCGAATAGGATAGTTCACCCACTCATCTCTTAGGAAGTATGGGTAATCAACAAAAGCCTTGGGTTAGTAACAAGCCAATTCAAGGCTTATTTTATTTTGCGTTTCGTCATCGCCCAAAAATTTGTACAGTAGTATCAAACAAAAAAACGACTCAACATTTTTTAAAAAGCGCTGGACTTTTCCAAATATTTACGGTATTGTATGTCTCTGCAAGGAGGTGTATCAAATGTCACGAACCAACACAAAATCTACCAAAAACAAAGCAGCGCAGCTTGCTATTGGATTTTCATTTCCATATCGAGCTACGCTATTTTATTAGGAGGAAGTATGCGAGTATTATAAGAACTATGGCACGGCAATATTAACGATAACAGTAAATTCCTGCGGTACAACGCCAAGCTTACCAAAATGCTTAATCTGTTACCAAGAAACGCCGATAATCTGACAGAGAATTTAAGCTAAAAGGAAGTATTTACAAATCGAATTGATGGTCAGGGTAAAGACAGTGTCTGTAAATGATTTGACACTGTCTTTGTTTCTGAAAAAGACTTTGAAATTTTGGACGTTTTTGCTGATCTCAAAATGGTTTATAAAAAAATTTTGTCACATATATTGACTTTGGTCATTGACCGTGGTATAATAACCTCAGACATCGGAAAGAGGAAAACGGATTTTAATGTCTGAGAACATTTTACCATTTTAAAGGTGCCGAATTTTGCTTCGCAAAATTCTCTCTTTATGGTATAATAACCTCAGACGGCGGAAAGAGGAAAACGGATTTTAATGTCTGAGAACATTTTACCGTTTTAAAGGTGTCGAATTTTGCTTCGCAAAATTCTCCTTTTATGGTATAATAAAAATCAGAATGGAGGAAATCTTATGGGCAAACGTCAAGAAGCAGCAAAGCTGACAAAACGGAACATTATTTTGGCGGCGAAAAGGCTGCACGAACAGCGGGGATTGGCTAATGTGTCCGTTGACGAGATCACTGCCGAGGCAAACGTCAGCAAAGGCAGCTTTTATGTATACTTCAAGCGTAAGGAAGATGTGGCAACGGCTGTTGCTTTTTTTCGCTTCGACGAGTTAAAAGAAGCCTTGGAGAATTGCCACGGCGGCGCTGCTGAAAAAATAGGCTATTTCCTGACGGAATCGATTCGATACATCGAGGAAGAAGGTTTATCGCTCTGCAAGGAATGGATGAAAAGCGCAGTTTCCCCGACCGACAAGGACAGCTCGGGTATTCAAAAATTGAACTACGATAGGGAATTTATTCTGAAAACGCTGCTTTCAGCCAAAGAAAAGGGAGAGATCAAGGCCGGCGCCCCTGCGGAAACGATAACCGACACGCTTATGTCCGAATACTACGGCGCGGTGACGCTTTGGTGCATAACGAACGGAGAATTTCCTATGACGGAGCACATCAAAATTTTTTCGGAAGCACTCGGCGAAATGCTGAAAAAATATCAATGATACGGAGGGCAATAATATGGAATTTACAACACTTGCTAACGGAATGTCATCCGTTTTTCCAAAGAACCACCGACCTTGAATGCGCTAAGCATTTCGATGTGCAAATAGAAGCGTGGGCGCCGTTTGCGGAGGCGGGCAGGGGTATATTTGCCAACGAGATCTTAACGCAGATCGCAAAAGCGCACAGCAAAACTGCGGCGCAGGTGATACTCCGCTGGAATGTTCAGCGCGGTGTCGTTGTTATTCCGAAATCCGTACACAAAGAGAGGATAGAGGAAAATTTCAATATTTTTGATTTTGAATTGTCTGAAAACGAAATGTCAAAAATTTCCGCTCTCGACACGGGTCACACGGAAATAATCAACCACTACGATTGGAAGACAGCAAAAATGCTGAACGAGGTCGGACGATAATTTAACATTTTTATAGGAGGAAATTCACAATGGAAACAATAAAATTAAACGACGGCAATTTGATACCCGTAATAGGCTTCGGAGTTTTTATGATACCGAACGGCGGACCGACCTATGAGGCTGTTCTCGCCGCGCTGAAAGCGGGTTACAGGCATATCGACACCGCAGCGGCGTATTTCAACGAGGAGGATGTAGGACGTGCGGTTCGCGACAGCGGTATTCCCCGTGAGGAAATTTTTGTTACAAGCAAGCTGTGGCTTCAGGACTACGGTTACGAGCAGGCGAAAAAGGGAATCGCGCGTTCTTTGCGCAAGCTGGATATAGGCTGCATTGATTTGTACCTTATTCATCAGCCCTACGGCGATGTTCCTGGAGCGTGGAAAGCAATGGAGGAAGCGAAAGCCGACGGACAATTGAGATCGATCGGCGTAAGCAATATGACGCCGAAAATATGGAATAAATTTGTGCCGCAGTTTGAGACTAAGCCCTCGGTTAATCAAGTGGAATTCAATCCGATGTTTCAGCAAAAGGAGCTTCGCAAGCTGATGGAAGCGGACGACGTGAAGCTTGAAGCGTGGTATCCGCTCGGTCACGGAAATGCGGAGCTGCTCTCCAATTCCGTAATTGCAGGATTAGCGGAAAAGTACGGCAAGAACGCAGGTCAGATCATACTTCGCTACGAAGTGCAGGAGGGCGTTGTTACTTTGCCGAAATCCACAAATACGGAACGTATCAGAACAAATATTGCAATATTTGATTTCACATTGACCGAGGACGAAATGAACGCTGTTCGTGCGCTTGATATGGGCAAGGGCTCACACGATCCTGACGCCCCAGGCATCGGTGAGACCTTGAGAAATGCTTTTGTAATCAAGGACTAATACTCTTTCCAAATACAAAGATAGACAAATGAATATGGAGTATAAAAAAGACATACAAATGAATGAAACATTTCATTTATGCTATAATGCCTCAAGGAGGTATTGCTTATGGAGCTTCGTGTACTAAATTATTTCCTTATGGCTGCAAGAGAGGAAAACATAACCCGTGCGGCGCAGCTGCTTCATATTACTCAGCCGACGCTTTCACGGCAGCTGATGCAGCTTGAAGAAGAACTCGGCGTTAAGCTGTTCGACAGAAGCAGTCATCGGATCGTTCTTACAAGCGAGGGAATGCTGCTCAAACGCCGCGCGCAGGAAATGCTCACTCTTGCAGAGCGTACCCGAAACGAGCTTGAACAAAATGAGGAAAACCTTTCGGGACTTATTGCCATAGGCAGCGACGAGCTGCAAAGCGTAAAGGAGCTGTCAAAGCTTATCTCGGAGTTTCGCAGCCGCTATCCGCTTGTGACATTTGATATTTACAGCGGAAATACCGAGGGAATAAAATCCCGCATTGCGGGCGGAACGCTTGATATAGGACTGTTGTTGGAGCCCGTTGACACCTCGAAATATGAATTTATCCGCTTGAATACAAAGGAGCAATGGGGCGTGCTTGTTCGCGAGGATTCGGAGCTTGCGGAAAAAGAATTTGTTACCTCAAACGATCTGATCGGTCAACCACTCCTTACTATAACCAGCGATCCGGTAAGGCACGAGCTTTCAAGTTGGTTCGGGGATAACGCAAAGCAAATGAACATAGTTTCAACCTATAATCTGCTGTACAACAGCGCTGTAATGGTGCAAAACGGCATCGGAGCAGCCCTTTGCCTAATGTTGAATTGTCAATATGACGGCTTAAAATTCATTCCGCTTTATCCTAATACTCTTTCCAAATACAAAGATAGACAAATAAATATGGAGTATTTGGAAAGAGTGTTTCGGGTGTAATTCCAAATAGAATTATGAACCCTGTAAAATTTTGTCCATAATTCTATTTGGAATTAGTATAAATTTGCGGGATACCGCGACGGCTTACAGCAACGGCGAATCCGAAAAAATTCTCGTTGGGAAAACAAAATGGATTAAGGGAGAAAATATTATGAGCAAAACATTGGTAGCATATTTCAGCGCAAGCGGCGTAACGGCGGGACTTGCGAAAACCATCGCCGACGTGGCGGGCGGCGATCTGCACGAGATAAAGCCCGAACAGCCCTACACCTCGGACGACCTCAATTGGCAAAATGCGCAGAGCCGTTCAAGCGTGGAGATGAAAGACCCCGATTCACGCCCGAAGATCGTGAACCGCGTTGAAAATTTCGAGCAATACGACACCGTTTTCATCGGATTTCCGATATGGTGGTATGTTGCTCCGACGATCATCAGCACTTTTTTGGAGAGCTATGATTTTTCGGGGAAAACCGTTATCCCGTTTGCAACGTCGGGCAGCAGCGGTATGGGAAAAACCGATGAGATACTTCGCAAATGCTGCTCCGAAAGCACGCTTTGGAAATCCGGGAAACGGCTCGGCGGCAATGAAAGCAAGTCGTCGGTCAAGGCGTGGATCGACAGCTTGAAAATCTAAAACGAATGATAGGAGCGTGAAAAAATGGAATACACAAAATTGGGCAATACGGAAATTGAAATATCCAAATTATGCATCGGCTGCATGAGCTTCGGGAAAACGGGGACCATGCACGACTGGACGCTTGGCGAAAAAGAAAGCGAGGAGATCATAAAGCACGCGCTTTCTCTCGGAATAAATTTTTTCGATACCGCCAACGGATATTCGGCGGGAACGAGCGAGGAATATCTCGGCAAAGCGATAAAAAACAACGTCGCGCGTGACAAGGTCGTCATCGCGTCAAAGGTTTATTTCAATGAGGGGCGGCTTTCCCGAAACGCAATTTTAAGAGAGATCGACGGCACTTTGAAGCGTCTCGGAACGGACTATCTCGACCTGTACATCATTCACCGCTTCGATTACGACACTCCGATAGAGGAAACCATGGAAGCGCTTGATTTCTTGGTAAAATGCGGAAAAGTGAGAGCTATCGGCGCTTCGGTGATGTACGGTTATCAGTTCCACAATATGCAAATCGCCGCCGAAAAGAACGGCTGGACGAAATTCTCGGCAATGGAAAATCACTACAATCTGCTCTACAGAGAGGACGAGCGCGAGCTTATCCCGATCTGCAGGCAAATGGGCGTGTCGCTCATGCCGTACAGTCCGCTTGCGGGCGGTCATTTGTCGAGAGGGACTTGGCGTTCCGATTCGCTTAGGAGCAAGACCGACAAAGTAGCCGCAGGAAAATACGATAAAATGGAGCAGCAGGATATGCTTATCGTCGAGCGCGTTAAAGAATTATCCGAAAAATACGGCTGCAAAATGTCGCAGATAGCGCTCGCGTGGCAGTGGGAAAAGGGCGTGGCTTCTCCGATAATCGGAGCGACCAAGCCGCAGTATTTGGATGACGCGGTCGGAGCGATAGACAAGAACCCCGAACAGGGCGTTATCTTGCTCGACGAGAAAAAGTAAATTGAACGGAGGAACAAAAATGAGGAAGATTTTACTTGTAATTTTGTCGCTTTTTATGCTCGTAATGCTTACGGCTTGCAGCGGCAGTTCCGATGAGCCGTCCGCAGGCGGAAATACGCCGATATCAAGCTCCGAGCCTGCAAGCGGCTCCGACAGCGCCGTATCGGAAAACAACGACAGTTCCGAACCCGTTTCCAACGACAGCGCGATCGGCAGTGACAATTCCGCAAATGATACCTCCTCGGACGCAAATTCCGATGAGCAGTCGGAGGAAATAGGCAAGAAGGTGCTGGTAGCGTATTTCTCCGCGACGGGAACGACCAAAGCGCTCGCCGAATACGCCGCAGACGCGATGAAAGCGGATATTTACGAGATAGTTCCCGCCCAGCCCTATACCTCCGCCGACCTTAATTACAACGACAAAAACAGCCGTTCCACAAAGGAAATGAACGACACGAACAGCCGCCCCGAGATAAACGGAAGCGTGTCGGATATGTCGGATTACGAGATAATTTTTCTCGGTTATCCGATCTGGTGGGGCGAAGCGCCGCGCATTATCGACACGTTTATGGAAAGCTATGATTTTTCGGGAAAGACTGTCGTTCCGTTCTGCACCTCAAGCAGTAGCGGAATGGGTTCAAGCGCGAAAAATCTGCACTCATTGGCGGATAGTTCCGTTAATTGGCTCGACGGCGCGCGGCTCAAAAGCAACTCGTCGCGCGGCGATATGGTAAGTTGGATAAACGGTCTCGGGCTTGACGTGACCGCCGAATAATTCCGAAAGGCAAAACGATTATGAGGGCTAAACAAATCGCAAAGCGAGTTCTTGATCTCGCGATGATAATTTTGCTGCCGCTTTTAATGGCGGAAATTTATACCCGGCAGGAGCTGCACGAGTGGCTCGGTGCGGGAATGGCGGCGTGTTTTATCGCGCACGTTATTTTAAATTCCGATTGGCTGAAAAATCTTTTCAAGGGCGAATATTCCGCCGCGCGCGGACTTATGACGGCGGTCAATATTCTGCTCTGTCTGGACGTTTTGGCGCTGCTTGTAAGCGGCGTTATGATGAGCGGATTTGTGTTTTCGTGGCTGAATATAAGCGGCGGCAAAATGCTCGCGCGACAGCTGCATTTATTCGCGTCCTATTGGGGAATGATTTTAATGTCTGCGCATCTCGGTTTGAATTTCGGTGCGATAATAAATTCCGCAAAAAAATTATTCAAGATCGATAAGAAAAACGCCGCTCGAACATGGATATTACGCGCGATCGCGGCAGCCGCTTCGGGGTTCGGGGCTTACGCAATATTCTCGCAGAAAATTTACGATTATTTGTTTTTGAGAACGCATTTTGTGGTGTTTGATGAAACAAAATCGACGTTCGTTTTCTTCTTGGAAACGGCGGCGATGATGACTTTATTCGCGGCGGTGTTCTATTATTTGCGGAAAATTTTCGCGAAAATAAAAAACGGAAATAAAGCGCCAAAATATGCGGTTTTCGCGGCGCCGCTGGCAGTTTGTATCGCGGTCGTTATCGGTTTTAATTTGGGAGGAAATACCGTTCCGAATTGGCCGCAAAATTCGCTTCCCGAAGAAAATAATTCAACGCAAATTTCCGTCAATTCAACCGTAAATTCGACCGAAAATATATCGCAAATAATTCCCGAAAGCGGAGAAAAATCCTCAGAAATAAGCGACGGATTTATTATACTAATTCCAAATAAAATTATGGACAAAATTTTATAGAGTACATAATTTTATTTGGAATTACACCCGAAGCACTCTTTCCAAATACTCCATATTCATTTGTCTATCTTTGTATTTGGAAAGAGTATTAAAATTACGGGCGGCGTTTTTTAAATGGGAAGCCCCGAGAGCGAAGATTGGCGCAGTGATGACGAAACGCTCCACACCGCGTCTGTAAGCGATTTTTACATCAGCCCGTTTGAATTAACGCAAAAGGAATATTTTGAAATTACCGACGAAAATCCGAGCAATTTTAAAGGCGATGATCTGCCCGTTGAAAATATTTCTTGGCTTGATGCGGTTGTATTCTGTAACTCCTTGAGCGAAAAATCGGGATTAACGCCCGTTTATTCGATAAGCGAAAACGGCGTTTCTTGGGATAGGTCTGCGAACGGCTACCATCTGCCCACCGAAGCGGAATGGGAGTACGCCTGCCGCGCGGGAACGACAACTCCGTTCAACACGGAAAACTCCCCGAGTGCGGACGAGGCGAATTATTACGGGCATTATCCGTATATGATCGAGGGCAATTATTTCACGCAGGGAAATCTTGAGACGAAGCCCGGGATCTACCGTCAGACGACCGTTGCCGTGACCGAATTTTCGCCGAATAAATTCGGACTTTACAATATGCACGGCAACGTCGGCGAATGGACGTGGGATATTTACGGCAAATATTCCGATAATGCGACCGATCCGACAGGCGCAGAAAGCGGAACACTTCGCGTTTATCGGGGCGGCGGCTGGAACGATTTCGCGAAAAATATGCGTTCCGCATACCGCGCGACAATGCCGCAGGATCAGGGCAGCTTCAACATCGGCATTCGGCTTGTGAGAAACGCGGCGGCGGGAAACGGTACGGTTTCGGGAGTTGGAGAAAACCAAAATACCGTCGGCGGCGGAAAAATTCTGATAGCGTATTTCTCGTGGGGCGGCAACACACGCGGCGTTGCGAGAGAAATTCAGCGGCAGACGGGCGCGGATATTTTCGAGATCGAACTCGTTCACCCGTATTCGACAAATTACAATACCGTGCTTGACGAGGCGCAGCGCGATCAGAACAGACAGGCTCGCCCCGAAATTGCAAATCGCGTGGAAAATTTCGAGCAATACGATACGGTAATGATCGGTTATCCGAACTGGTGGGCTTCAATACCTATGCCGATAGCGTCTTTCCTCGAGGAATACGATTTTTCGGGGAAAACGATAATCCCGTTCTGCTCGCACGGCGGCGGACGGTTCGGGCAAAGCCTTACTGCGATAGCGAAGCTCGCGCCGAATTCGGCAATGGGCGAGGGCTTGTCGATACACTATTCGGGCGGCTCGGCGCTTGCCGACGACGTGACAAATTGGCTCAAAATAAACAATATTCAATAGCGGGTCGTTTTTTATACTAATTCCAAATAGAATTATGGACAAAATTTTATAGGGTTCATAATTCTATTTGGAATTACACCCGAAGCACTCTTTCCAAATACTCCATATTCATTTGTCTATCTTTGTATTTGGAAAGAGTATTAAATTCCCTTTTTTAAGTTTTGGGATAGCTTTTTGAAGACCCTTTTATTTTCTGATTTTTCCTCATCTCCTCCGCCGCTTTGTCCGCATGCTCCACAGCTTTAGCCAGCGCCTTTGCTGAAGCGGTAAGCTCCCGCTGCTCCGTGCCGCTCAAGGGTATCTCCAGCACCTTTTCGACCCCCTTGGAGCCTACCACCGAGGGTATGCTGAGACATAAGCCCTCTATCCCGTATTCTCCCGTAAGCAGAGCGGAAACGGGCAGTATCGAGTGCTCGTCTCTCGATATGCTTTCCGCTATCTTAGCCACAGCCATGGCTATGCCGTAATAAGTAGCGCCCTTTCTTTGGATTATTTCATAGGCGCTGTCTCTTACCTCGGCGTATATTCTTTGAGTGGTCGCTTTGTAGTGCGCCATACCTCTGAGCTCGCAGAAGTGGTTCAGATCGACGCCCGAAATATTTGCCCCGCTCCATACGGCAAGCTCGCTGTCCCCGTGCTCGCCTATTATGACCGCATGAACGCTTCGCGCGTCAACGTCGAGGCTCCTGCCTATAAGGTATTTAAGTCTCGCAGTGTCCAAAACCGTCCCCGAGCCTATCACTCTTTGAGGAGAAAAACCCGACATTCTGATCGCGGCGTAGGTCAGGATATCCACGGGATTGGTAACTATAAGCAGTATGCCTTGACAGTCCCGCTTCGTTATTTCGGGTATGATCTGAGAGAAGATGCTTAGGTTTTTGTCGATAAGGTCCAGCCTGGTCTCGCCCTGCTTCTGATTTGCGCCCGCGGCGATAACGATAAACGCCGCGTCCGACAGATCGTCATAGTCCCCCGCGTATATCTCCATAGGCGCGCTGTAGGGCAGCCCGTGGCTTATATCCAGAGCTTCCCCCTCAGCCTTTTTTTCGTCTCGGTCGATCAGCACCATTTCGGAAAAAAGACCTCTCTGCATTAAGGTAAAGGCTATCGACGAGCCCACAAAGCCGCAGCCTATGATAGCCGCCTTTCGATGATTTATCGGACCCTTGCAGGGATTTTCTCCCGTTTTTCGACTCTCCTGCGCTTTTTCTTTTTTCTCGGCTCTGTCATCCGCCGATCCCGCGCCGAGCTTTTCCGTTTCCGCGTCGGAGGCTGCCGCGTTCGCTTCGTTCATTCCGCTTTTCCTCCTCTCGCGTCAAGAAAATAATTCGTGCCGGGAAATTCGGCAGATTTTCCCAACTGCTCCTCTATCCTCAGCAGGCGGTTGTATTTTGCCACTCTTTCGCTTCGGCAGGGCGCTCCCGTTTTTATCTGTCCCGAATTTACGGCTACCGCAAGGTCGGCGATAAAGCTGTCCTCCGTTTCTCCCGAGCGGTGGGAAATAACGGTGGTATAGCCCGCCCTCTGTGCGGTTTTTATCGCCTCTAAGGTCTCTGAAACGGTGCCTATCTGATTCGGCTTTATCAGCACCGAGTTTCCGCAGCCGAGGGATATGCCTTTATTCAGCCTTTCGGCGTTGGTAACGAAAAGGTCGTCCCCCACAAGCTGAAGCTTGCTTCCCAGCCGCTTTGTAAGCAGCTCCCAGCCCTGCCAGTCCTCCTGATCCAAACCGTCCTCGAGAGAAAACAGCGGGTACTTGTCGGAAAGACTTTGCCAATGGTCGATCAGCGTCTCGGAGGTAAACTCCTTTCCGCTTTTCGGCATACGGTAAAAGCCCTGCTTTTCCGTTTTCCATTCGGAGGCGGCGGCGTCCATGGCGAGAAGAAAATGAGTTCCCGCTCTGTACCCCGCTTTTTCGGCTGCCTCGATAATGCACCCGAGCGCCTCCTCGTCGCTCTCCAAATTCGGAGCAAAGCCGCCCTCGTCTCCCACCGAAACGGCTGCCCCGCGCTTTTTCAGCAGCGCCGCCAGCGAGTGATATATCTCGGCGGAAAACCTCATACATTCCTTAAAGGTGGGAGCGCCTACGGGCATTATCATAAACTCCTGCACGTCCACGTTGTTGGAGGCATGGGCGCCGCCGTTCAGAATGTTCATCATAGGCATGGGCAGCGTGCATGCGTTCACGCCGCCGAGAAACCTGTACAGAGGGAGCTTCATGGACTGAGCCGCCGCCTTTGCACAGGCGAAGGAAACAGAAAGCACGGCGTTTGCCCCAAGGTTTTTCTTTTCCCTTGTTCCGTCAAGCTTTAGCATTACGCTGTCTATCTCGTGGATATCAGCCGCGTTTTTCCCTTTCAGCTCGCCCGCTATGCGCGTCTTGACGTTAGCCACAGCCTTAAGCACGCCCTTTCCGCAGTATTGGTTGTCTCCGTCTCTCAGCTCCAGTGCCTCAAAATCCCCCGTGGAGGCGCCGCTGGGAGCGCAGCCTATTGCTCGCGTGCCGTCCGACAGCGTAACCTGCGCCTCAACGGTGGGATTTCCGCGTGAATCGAATATTTGTCTCGCCGTTACTTCCTCGATAGTGGTTTTAAGCTGTTTCATACAAAACCGTCCTTTCCTATTCATATAAAGTAGTTTCCGTATATTTCGGAGGATTATACGCACAGAAAAATTATAAAGGCTGCGGCAGCC
This sequence comes from Bacteroides sp., assembly GCA_023663265.1. Lineage (GTDB taxonomy): Bacteria > Bacillota > Clostridia > Oscillospirales > Ruminococcaceae > Ruminiclostridium_E. The sequence goes on along the minus strand of JAMPHV010000018.1, from coordinate 13,036 downwards.
GCAATAAGCAGCGCGCCCGTTATGCACAGCGGTATCAGGCTTCCGCCTTTTTTTCTTTCGGGCGCGCCGTTTTTTACCGCCGACAGCAGCCTGCGAGCGCTTCTGTCCAACTCCGACTGGGAGGTCACCGCCTTATCCGGTTTTACAAACAGTATAGCGCGGTCAAAATATTCGTTTTCGGTGTCCTTGATCTCAACAATAAGCTTATTTACGCCACGCATAATTATTATCTGCCTTTCTTTTATCCTTTTACATTTTGTATTATTGGACTTTTTGGAAAAATTATACGGTTTTCAACAGATTTTCCCGTGGAAAGTGTGGAAAACAGCCCTGTTTTTTGAGTTTTGATCCCAAAATCGGTGGAAAACTTCGTGGAAAGTGTTAAAAAAGCTTAATTTGCCAACACGGAGGGTCGGTTGAATATTTGGGGAATTTTTTTCGAGTTTTTACTTAAAAAATATGGCATTAGTATTCAACATAATATAATTTATATAAAATATATCTAAACAAATTATGCATAAAATATTGAAAAAGCGATTCGACAGCCACTTAACTTTCAATATAATTTTCCTATGATTTTACTGACTGTAAAATTTGAAAATACAGAGAGTAAAACCTTGTTTTCCGCGTGTTTTCCCGTGGAAAGTGTGGAAAACTTGCCTTTTTTCACCGCCGCAGCGCCATAAACTGTGGAAAACTCCGTGGAAAATGTTGAAAATGGCTTTACAAAGGGGCGGATTTTAGGTGACGGAAGTGGAAAGAAAAAGAGGAAAATTTTTACAGTTTTTAAAAATAGTATAAAATTATCACCGAAAGAAGCGGTAATAAGTTATTTTAAACAAATATAAAAAAGTTTTAAAAAAGCTATTGCAAATTAAAAAAAACGTTGTAAAATATATTTTTGGAAACAGATCGGAACGGGAAAGAAAGGCGATTTAAAATGGTCAGAGAAATGACGCACGGCAAGCCCATATCCCTTATATTGGGTTTTTGCCTGCCTATGCTGCTGGGCAATCTTTTTCAGCAGCTTTACAGCATGGTCGATACCATAATAGTAGGGAAGTTCATCAGCGTTGACGCATTGGCGGGAGTAGGCTCCACAGGCTCGGTAAGCTTTCTTATAATAGGATTTACAACGGGTATCACAAGCGGCTCCTGCATACTTCCCTCGCAGTGCTTCGGTGGCGGCAGCTATTCCGAGATGAGGAAGTATATCGCCAACGCGATCTACCTTTGTTTGATAACCACCACCGTTGTCACCGCGCTGGCTGTGACGCTGTGCTATCCGCTTCTTGAGCTTATGCAGACGCCCGCCGATATCATAGACATAGCCTACGACTATATAATAGTGGTGTTCGGCGGTATTTGCGTTACCATGGCGTACAACCTTATGGCGGGGATATTAAGGGCAATGGGCGACAGCAGATCGCCTCTTTACTTCCTTATATTGGCGTCCGTTATAAATATCGGGCTTGACCTGCTGTTTATAGTTGTGTGCAATATGGGCGTTTCGGGCGCGGGCTGGGCTACGGTGATCTCGCAGGGCATATCCGCCGTCTTGTGCTTTATTTACATAAGAAGGAGCTACCCCATGCTGCGGTTTGAAAGATCGGAGTTCGTATTCGACGGGAAACGTATCTTAGCGCTGGCAAAAATAGGCGTGCCCATGGGACTGCAATTTTCCATTACCGCAGTGGGTTCGATAATACTTCAAAGCGCGGTCAACAGCTTGGGAAAGGTCGCGGTGGCGGCGGTTACTGCTGCGGGAAAGATGCAGAATATGATCGTGGCTCCCTTAGAGACCTTGGGAATCACAATGGCGACCTATGCGGGTCAGAATTTGGGCGCGGGAAACGTCGGCAGAATAACCAAGGGGGTCAGATGTGCGCTGGCGGCGGGCTTTATTTATTCTGCGGCAGCCTTTGCGGCGGTATGGCTGTTCAGCGCGCCTCTCTGCCTTATGTTTGTGGACGCGGGCGAGACCGACGTTATACGGCAGGCTGTCTATTTCATACGCGTAAACGCCTGCTTTTATCCCATACTGGCGGTGCTGTTCGTTACAAGAAACGTGCTTCAGGGACTGGGGTATTCGCTGCTGCCTATGATGGCGGGAGCCTGCGAGCTGATCGCGAGAGTTGCGGTAGCGGTGGGCTTTGTGGCAAAAATAGGCTTCGACGCGGCTTGCTATGCTTCGCCCACGGCGTGGACAGCTGCCGTTGTGCTGCTGGTCGTTGTATACTGCGCTAAAATGCACGGACTGAAAAAGAAAACGGACGAAAACGGAATATTGACGCAGGGGGTTCTTGCCAATGGTTGAAATAAAAAGAAATTACGGCGCGGAGGATTTTTCCTTTGAAGCAAAAACCGACGGGGAGCTTTTAGCGGCTCTGCACGGCGAAATATACGACGGAGTGTTTCACATAAGAACCTACGAGGGGGATAAATATCTTTTTGACGGCGTTTGCCGCGGCGCGCTGAACAACGCGGAGCACGAGGGCGCCTCTTCGGCGGTGATTGAGGAAACGGTGCCCGATTGGCTTCTTATGCTGTTCGGGTATGAACGGGACATTGACTCGATAAGCGGTTTTTTTGAAAACGAGAAAGGCTTCTGCGGAGGGTGCGGTAAAAATTAACATAACCACTTGCAAAATCTCTTTATTTATGATATACTGTGTATAGTAAGCTGCGCTAAGCAAGGGCGAATCAAAAGGACAGTATGTCAAGCCGTCCGCCTTGCGAGGAAGTAAAAAAACTTTACATAATAAGGAGATCGCCATGAGATTAGTAACACGTTCCGATTTTGACGGATTAGCCTGCGGGGCATTGCTCAAGGAAGCGGGAATCATCGACAGTTGGATATTTGCTCACCCCAAGGACCTACAGGACGGATTGGTGGCTGTCAATGAAAACGACTGTCTTGCAAACGTACCCTTTGTGGAGGGCTGCGGTTTGTGGTTCGACCATCATTCCAGCGAGCACGAAAGATTGGAGCTTAAGGGCAAATACAAGGGAGAAAGCCGCATTACGCCCTCCTGCGCAAGAATAATTTACGAATATTACGGCGGCAAAGAGCGTTTCGCGCATTTTGACGAAATGATGGAGGCTGTGGACAAGGTGGACTCGGGCAACCTTACCGTTGACGAGATACTGAATCCCAAGGGCTGGATATTGGTGGGCTTTTTAATGGACCCCAGAACGGGGCTGGGTCGCTGGAGAAACTTCACCATACCCAACTACCGCTTGATGGAGGAGCTTATCGACGCCTGCCGCACCATGAGCACGGAGGAGATATTGAATCTTTCCGACGTTCAGGAAAGAATAGAGGTCTATAACGAGCAGACCGAGAAATTCAAGGAAATGGTGAAGCAGCATACCCGTGTTGAAAAGGACGTTATCATATCCGATCTGAGAGGCGTCGATCCCATTTATACGGGCAACCGTTTCTTGATATACAGCCTTTATCCCGAGCAGAACATATCCGTATGGATAGTAAACGGCAAGGGCGGACACGGCTGTTCCGCCGCGGTGGGATACAGCATAGTAAATAAGACCTCTCAGGTAGACGTGGGAAGCCTTATGCTTAAATACGGCGGCGGCGGGCATAAGAAGGTGGGCACCTGTCAGTTTTCCGACGAGGATATGGAGGAAAAGCTGCCGAAGCTGATCGACGAGATCGTTAATTACAAGGCGTAAAAAGCGAAAAAAATGGCACAAGGGACTTTCAAAAGGGACTGTAAAAAAACGACTTGTCGAAAACGGGTCGTTTTTTTGTTATAATAATTGACAATTGACAATTATCAATTTTTTGAAGTTTTGGGATAGTTTTTACAGCCCCTTATCAATTTTTACAGTCTCTTTTTCCAATAATAACAAAAAAGGAACCCTCCAAAGGGCTCCTTTTTCGTTTAAATTAACGTTTCAACTCAAGAAGTAATTACTTTCTCTTCTTAGCAACTACGATCGCGCCTGCGGCAACGATAGCAACGCCTGCAACTACAGCCACGCCTTCAACGCCTGTATCGGCATTGCTCTTGTCAGCGGTAGCGGGAGCAGCGGTATTGCCTGCGGAAGCAGCAGCTTCTGTAGCAGCAGGAGCTTCGGTCTCATCGGCAGGAGCTTCAGTCTCTGCGGGAGCCTCGGTCTCGGCAGGAGCCTCAGTTTCAGCGGGAGCGGCAGCGCCGCCTGCAAGGTCGATAAGAACAGCGCCGGAAGCGTCCTTTACAACTACGTTATCTACGTTAACGTTAATACCGTCGGAATAGTTCTGCACGGTTACGATTACGTAAGTGGAATCATCGGCAAAAGCGCCTTCGCCAACATCAATGGTAAGAGTGTCGCCGGTCTTTACATCGCCCCAGGTTCTCTCGCTGTCGGTACCGTAGTCGCCGATCTGGTTCCAGCTGTTAGCGTCGCACTGTGTGATAAGAGCGCCGCCTACCCAGCCGTCCTCGGGACAGTCAAAGGAAAGGGTAACGTCGATGGAAGCGATCTTGGAGTACTCAAGATCGTAAAGATTCTCGCCGTCAATGCCCAAGAAGATCTGGAAGTTGCCGTTTCCGTCATCCTGTGCATTTTTAACGCTCGCGGTAATAGTGCCTGCGCTTGCGGCGACAGCCATTGTGCTTACTGCCAAAACGGAAGCAGCTGCGCCTGCAATGATTTTTTTAATGTTCATTGTGAAATTCCTCCAATAATTTTTTGTTAAAAATTAGGATATTATCCTATTTAAAATTATATCTTATAAGCAGTCCGATTGCAACAGTGAATAGTTACAATCTTTATCCTTATTTTTGGGTGAAACTGCTTAAAAATACCATACATTTTTTGTTAAATTTACTTAAATTAAATTTTTTCTTAATTTTAAGGTAAAAAAACCTAAATTACACGGGCATTACCTTATTTACCTTGTCGGCGTGAGCGTTGTCAATGCCGTTTTCCTTGTCCCTGCGTTTTTCAAAGAACTTTTCAGCCACCTGTCCGAACATGGCGTAGCTCAAAACGTCCTCGTCCTGCTCCGCCCACTTTGCTGCCTCCGCTTTGAGCTTGTCAAGCTCGGGAGCGATAAGATCGGCGGGACGGCAGTCGATGGGGTCCTCGTCTCCGATGATCCTCTTTCTGAAAGCGGGATCGACGGCAACGGGCGTTTTTCCGTACTCGCCGCGCACAAGTCCCTTAAACTCCTTGGTGACGGTTTTATAGCGCTCGCCGGTGATAACGTTGAACACCGCCTGAGTGCCCACGATCTGACTGGTGGGGGTAACCAAGGGCGGATAGCCCGAATCTTCTCTTACTCTCGGCACCTCCTGCAAAACCTCGTCCAGCTTGTCTGATTTTCCCGCCTGCTTAAGCTGCGAAATAAGGTTGGACAACATTCCGCCGGGAACCTGATACAAAAGGGTATTGGCGTTTACGCCCATTACCTTGGGGTCAAGCTGACCGCTCTTAAGGTACTTTTCGCGCAGCGTCTGGAAATAGTCGCGAACCTCGTTGAGAGCGTGAAGATCAAGCCCCGTATCGTACTCGGTGCCTTGCAGTGCGGCAACCATAGACTCGGTGGAGGGGTGGCTCGTACCCATGGCGAGAGGAGAAATAGCCGTGTCGATAACGTCAGCCCCGGCTTCGATGCCCTTAAGCAGGGACATGGAGGCAAGACCCGAGGTGTAGTGCGAGTGAAGCTGAATGGGAATCTTGACCGCCGCCTTGAGAGCCTTAACAAGCTCGTAGGTGGTATAAGGCTTCAGCAGTCCCGCCATATCCTTGATACAGATGCTGTCGGCGCCCTCGTCCTCAAGCTGCTTCGCAAACTCGACAAATTTTTCGTTGGTGTGAACGGGGCTCAAGGTATAGCTTATGCAGCCCTGGAAATGAGCTCCCTCCTTTTTTGCCGCCTTTATGGAAGTTTTCATATTGCGTATATCGTTCAGCGCGTCAAAGATACGTATAACGTCTATGCCGTTGGCGACGCACTTCTGAACAAAATATTCCAAAACATCGTCGGCGTAGTGACGGTAGCCCAGCATATTCTGTCCTCTGAACAGCATTTGCAGCTTGGAGTTGGGCATTTCCCTGCGAAGTATTCTAAGCCTTTCCCAGGGATCCTCGTCAAGGAAGCGCAGACAACTGTCAAAGGTCGCGCCGCCCCAGCACTCAACGGAACGGTAGCCGATCTTATCCATGGTGCCGAGAATGGGGCGCATTTCGTCCATTGTCATACGGGTCGCGATAAGTGATTGGTGAGCGTCGCGGAGGACCGTTTCGGTGATGCCCACCTTTTTTACATTAGCCATATGTGAATCTTCCTTTCACTTTTTAGTTGAGCGTGGCGATGACCGAGCCTGTGGAAACGCTGTCGCCCTTGTTTACGTTAATGCTTGCGATAGTGCCGTCTCTGTCGGCTACAATGTCGTTTTCCATTTTCATGGCTTCAAGCACCGCGATAACGGTACCGTTCTTAACGGGATCGCCTATCTTCGCCTTAACGTCAACGATGGTCCCGGGCATGGGAGCGGTGATCTTAACGCTTCCGCCTCCCGCGGGAGCAGCAGCGGGCTTGGGTGCGGCTTTGGGCGCGGGAGCGGAGACGGGAGCCGCTGCGGGAGCCGCGCCGTCGTTTGCTGCTTCTTCTACCGCCACGTCGTAAGCGGTTCCGTTTACTGTGATGTTATATCTTTTCATAAGATCATATTCCTTTCTATGATAAAGTACTTAATAAACAAAGTTTATATGCTTTCTCGCGGGAGCGCTTACTCTTTTGCCTGAAAGCATTTCCAGCGCGCCGTTCACCGCCGCCCAAATTTCCTCCGCAGGCACGATCCTGTCTACCGCGCCCTTTTCCATGGCGTTTAACGCGCTTGCCTCCTCCGCCGCGTACTCGTTTGCCGCCGCTTCGAGCTCCGCCTTGCTGCTCAGCTTGTCGGAATACAGGAAGATCGCCGCCGCCTTGGGGGTGGTAGGAGCGATAACAGCCTGCTCCAACGCAACGGTCATGTCCGCGTTGGCGCCGCAGAAGGCGGTAAATACTCCGCCGAGCGCATTGCCCGTGATGACGGAGACCTTGGGAGCGGTAGCCGAGGCATAGACCTGCGTAAGCTTGGCTGCGTCGCGAACACTGCCCGCAAGCTCGGCTGCGCTGTCCGCCGCAAAGCCCTCGCTGTTGACTATCGTTACAACGGGAATGGAGAAAGCGTCGCAAATACCGACGAACCGCGCTATCTTGGCGGTATCGGAGGCGGTCAGCTTATCATCGGTCTTATCCGTGGCAACAAAGCCCACGGTTTTCCAGTTAACGCTGCCCAAAGCGGTATAGGAGGCTTTTCCGAAATTGGAGAACAGCTCGATAAGACTGTCCTTGTCGGCTACCGTTTTGACCATTGCCTCGCCCTTAAGGGAGGCGTCGGCGGTATCGGTGGGAAGAGCGAAATAATCGTTGCCCGCCACCTCTAAATTGTTCTGAGGCAGGATCGCCGCCAAAGCCCTCGCTTTCTTGACAGCCTCGTCCATACCGCTCACGGTCATACAGGAAACGCCCGAAAGAGCCGCGTTTTTAGCGGTGCCTGCCCCCGCGCCGCCCGTAATAAAGGGAGCGTTAAGGAACAGCTCGGCTTTTTCGGTCATTATAACAAAATCAGCCATGCAGGCGAGAGACGCGCTTATGCCGCCGCACACGCCGCCGACTATCGCGATCTGGGGGGCAACGCCCGAGACGGAAGCGGAAGCGTTCGCTATATCGCCGTAGGCGGTAAGCAGCTCAACGCCCTCGGAGACGTCTCCGCCCTTTGAATCATACACCGCGATAACGGGAGCTCCGTTTTTCACCGCGAGGGAATACAGCCTGACTATTTTCTGAGCCGCCGCTCTGCACACCGCGCCGCTTTTTACCGAAACGTCCTGGATAAAGGCGTATACGGGACAACCGTCTATTTGACCGCAGCCCGTTACCACGCTTCCTCCCGTGTACGGCGAAAGCTCGGTGAAGCTGTCCTCGTCAAACAGGGAAATAAGGGTGTTTCTTGCTTCGCTTGAAGCATTTTCTTGCTGTAGCTGTGCCAAAGTCTTATTTGTAGCCACTTTGAAAAATCCTCCGTTCTTTTGTGCTGAATAGTCCCTTTGAAATCCGATAGGTATATCCTCGAGCATTATTTGACCGAAAAGATCGGTGCGGGAGATACCGAGCAGACTTCTGCGGGGACGGGCGACCGCCGTATATTTGGGGATCACTGCGGCGATCATACGATTCGGGTCCGTTCTTGTTATAAAAAAGCAACGGCTTTCCCGAAAAATTTCCAACTTATATTATACTATATTGTTACGTCAATTGCAAGTGTTAAATTGAGTTTATCCGAAATTTATCCAAATTTTTACGAATTTTTTCTGTAGGGGAATTGATAATTGTCAATTGATCAAATTTTACGAAAACATAAACCCCGCCCGTCAAAACCGTGTTTTTTCTCGGTTTTGACGGGCGGGGTTTATGTTTTTTCTGTTTACTTGACCTTCAGCTTGCCGATCTGCTGTTCCAGATTAGTAGACTGCTCGTTAAGCACCGAGCAGGCAGCGGCGGTTTCCTCTGCCGTGGCGGAGTTCTGCTGAACAACGGTGGATATCTGTTCGATGCCGATCTTGACTTGGGTGATGGCGTCCGCCTCTTCCTCGGAGGCAACGGAGATGTCGCTGATGTAAGCGTTGGTGCGGTTGGAAAGCTCCGTTACTTCTTTCATGGTGGCGGCGGTGTTCGCCGCGATATCCGCGCCCTTGTTTACCGCGTCTATGGTGGCGTTGATAAGGGTGCCCGTTTGCTGCGCCGCTTCTCCGCTCTTGGCGGCAAGATTGCGCACCTCTTCGGCGACTACCGCGAAGCCCTTGCCCGCTTCGCCCGCTCTTGCCGCCTCTACCGCGGCGTTAAGAGCAAGGATATTTGTCTGGAACGAAATGTCGTCGATAGACTGAATGATCTTGCGAATCTCGTCCGATCTCTTTTTGATATCGTCCATTGCGGAGAGCATTTGCTCTACCTCGGTGTTTTGATATTCAATCTTGTCGGAGCTGAGCTTGGATACCTTGTTTGCTTCGGCTGCGTTATCCGCAGTGCTTTGGACCTTGCCAGCGATCTCGTTTATGGTGGCCGACAGCTCTTCAATAGCCGCCGCCTGTCTTGTGGTGCCGTCCGCGAGCATCTTGGAGCCGTCAGCTATCTGTGATGAGCCGACCATAACGTCGTTTGCGGAGGCGCCTATGCTGCCGATCACCTCGTGCAGCTCAAGCTCTATCTGTTCAAAGGAGTTGTTGATCTCCGTAAAGTCGCCTATATACTGAAGCTGAGCGCGCACGGTGAAATCTCCGCCCGCCATGCTTCCGAGAACGTTGTTGATATCCTTTATGTATTCGCTCATATTCTTCTTGGACTCTTCGAGCTTACGCACAAAATCGCCCAATTCATCGTTGGCGAATTGATGCTCGGAATCGGGCTCGCTCAGCATACCGCGGCTCATTCCGTCCGCGACCTTTTCCGCTTCCTTGATAGGCACTAAGATGATCTTTGCCGTAATAACGCTTATTATCACAGCCGACGCGATAATTACCACTATCGCCACAATAACGGAGGTTATCAGCATCTGAAGCATCACGTTGTCGGAGTATTCGGTGCTGTTTCCCGCGAAATAGGCGCCCGCCACGTTTCCCGTGATATCGGTAAAGGGCTGGTAATTGACATAGCGCTTTTGCCCGTCAAGGACGGTTATGCCGCTGTAGGCCTCGCCTCGGTCTATAACCGTCTCGGCGATATCCGCGGACATCGAGCTGCCGGTCAATCTGGCGCCGGCGGGATCGGTAAGAGTTGTGGCGCAGCGCACCTTGCCGTTAAACAGGGTAAGATCCGCGCCCGTTTCCTCCTTTATGCCGTCGAGAAGATCGTTTCTGCCCACGAGGGTGCCCACTACTATTATGCTGTTCTCATGGAAAGCCCCCGCGTTCTGCACGGTGAGCCCCATTGAGGAATCTGCAACGAGTCCCACATAGCCCGAGCTTGCTCTTGCCGCGTTGAAGTCGGCGAGCTTATAGCCGTCGGAGCTCCAAAGAAGATTGCCCTCCAAATCGTAAATAGCCGCAAAGTCATAATCCGATTCTCTTTCGATCTCCCATTGCAAGGATATGGCGTCCGCCGCGTCGGTATCTATCGGGACCTCCCTTAATCTGTTTTCTATCCTGTCGATCCTGTCTACATTTTCGGTTATGCGGTGCCTTAAAACGTTTATGCCCGTTTCCGCCTGATCCATCATCAGACCGTTTATGCTTGAAACCGCGCTGACAATGGTTATCACGCTCACCGTCGCCACGGTGACCACGATACAAAGAATAATGGCCAACAAGAGCTTTTTTCCTATCCTTGAGATCATTTTTTTCCGCCTTTCTTCTTATAAACGCCGACGCGCGCGGTCCCTTATCGTGGGAGGTCGGTTCGGCGTCCTTGAAGAAGCAGGATGCGCATATGTCTTTTCGCAGCCTGTTATACTCTTCAAAGAAATATCAGAATGTTCCTACGTATGATTATAGCACTGTTAAATAAAAAGTCAATAAATAAAGGCAAAACTTTGTTGCATTTTGGCTAAAATTGGTTTAATTTTAACAAAATCCAAACGAGCTCCCGCAGAAAAAAGTCGTTTTACAAAGATGTGGGTAAAAAATTGGAAAGATATTTTTATTTTTTTGCGAAAACGGCCGCTTTTTTAAAAAATTGTGCAAATTGCCGTAATAAAAAAACCGCGCCGCGAGCCTCTTTGCGGGGTTCGCGGCGCGGACGTGCGGATTTTTTTGCCGCCGTTCGTGCGAAAAGAGCTTCGCAGATCGTCAAACGGTCAGCTTCTCTATTTGACTTTCCAGCTTGGTGGACTGTTCGCTCAGCACCGAGCAGGCGGCTGCGGTCTCCTGAGCCGTCGCCGAGTTTTGCTGCACAACGGTGGATATCTGCTCGATACCTACCTTGATCTGGGTGATAGCCTCCGCCTGTTCCTCCGAAGCGTCGGAAATTACTCCGATATATGTATTGGTGCGGTCCGAAAGCTCCGTTACGTCCTTCATGGTGTCTGCGGTGTTCTGCGCGATCTCGGCGCCTCTGTTGACGGCGTCTATGGTGGCGTTGATAAGGGTGCCCGTTTGCTGTGCGGCTTCGCCGCTCTTGGCGGCAAGATTGCGCACCTCCTCGGCTACCACAGCGAAGCCTCTGCCCGCCTCGCCCGCTCTCGCAGCCTCGACCGCCGCATTGAGCGCAAGGATATTCGTCTGGAATGAAATGTCGTCTATGGACTGAATGATGTTGCGTATCTCGTCCGATCTCTTTTTGATATCCTCCATTGCCTCCAGCATATGCCCGACCTCGTTGTTTTGGTACTCGATCTTTTCCTTGCTGAGGTGGGACACCTTGTTTGCTTCCATAGCGCTGTCTGCGGTGCTCTGCACCTTTTCGGCGATTTCGTTTATGGTGGCGGAAAGCTCCTCGATAGCGGCCGCCTGTCTTGTGGTGCCGTCGGCGAGACCCTTTGAGCCCTCGGCTATCTGCGTTGAGCCCACCATAACGTCGTTGGAGGAAGCGTCTATCGCGCCGATTATGTCATGGAGAGAGGAGCTTATCTTTTCAAAGGAGTTGTTTATCTCGATGAAGTCGCCTATGTATTGAACGTTTGCGCGAGCGGTAAAATCACCGTCCGCCATTTTCAGAAGAACGTGATTTATATCGCTTACGTAGTCGTTAAGGGTTTTCTTGGTAAATTCCAGCTTGCGCACGAAGTCTCCCAGCTCGTCGTTTGCGAATTTGTATTCGGAGGCGGGCTCGTCGAGAATACCGCGGCTCATGCTGTCCGCCAGCTTTTCCGCTTCTCTTATGGGGTTGAGTATGAGCTTTATGGATACGGCGCCTATGGCTGCCACGGAAATAATGATAACCACCGCCGCCACGATCACCGCGGTAACGATCATTTGCAGCATCAGATTGTCGGAATCCTTCGAGGAGCTTCCCGCGAAATACGAGCCGACAACGCTGCCGTTTATATCGGTGAAGGGTTGATAGTGAACATAATGGTTTTGTCCGTTGATTTCCACCGTGCCGCTGTAGGGATTGCCCCTTTCGATCACCTCGGCGGCGACCTTGTCGGACATATCGGTGCCTACCATGCGGTTTCCGTTGGAATCCACAAGCGTTGTGGCAAAACGGGTCTTGCCGTTAAATAAAGTGACCTCGGAGTTTATTTCCGATTTTATGCCGTCGAGCCATTCGTTTCCGTTCATATTCATGCCCGCAACCAATGCGCCGCCGTTCTCCAGCGGGAGCGCGGACTGTATGGTAAGACCCGCCGCGGAATCCGAAACAAAGCCGTTATAGCCCGCGGAGCCGACCCGCGACAGCGTAAAATCCGCCAAGCGGAAGCTGTCGGTGCTCCAAACAACGCTTCCCGAGGCATCGACGATTGCCGCAAAATCGTAATCCGATTCCTTTTCGATATCCCAAAAGGCGTTCATTTCAGCAACGTTTTCCACCGAGGCGCCCGATTCGAGCAGCTCTTTTACGATTCGTTCCACTCTGCTTTGATGGTCGGCGACCCGCTGAATTAAAACGTTAAGACCCGATTCCGACTGCATCATCATCAGCTCGTTGGTGTTGGAGCTCGCGCTGAAAATCGTCACCGCGCTTACGACCGACGCCGTAAGCACTATGCATGCGATTATGACCAGCAAAAGCTTTCTTCCGATCCTTGAATTCATATTATCGTCCACCTTTCCTTCCGAGGAGCGCATATATTCGGAAAGCCGAAAAAGCTTTTGAACCAAGCATTTTCGGGCAGTTGCTCCCTATGATTGAAAATCGGTTAAAAACCAAACGGACGTATTTAAAACAAGGCAATTATGTTCAATTTCGCCAATGGGGTTATTGCGGGAAAGAAAACAGCGCTTTGATATGCTTGTTCCAAGCGGTACTCATTGGATTGAAATTGGGCAAATTGTGATTTTTTAAACGCGCCCGTGTTATTTATATTTATTTTAGCACTTT
>JAMPHV010000017.1 GCA_023663265.1 Bacteroides sp. | reverse complement strand
CTTTGGTGTCACCTTAAGCCCCGCGGGAGGCGCGCTGCTCTCGCTTCCGAGAATAGAAGAACATTACATAATATGCAGTTTTAAGAATTAGTAAATCGCTACTTTTGTAAAAGTTAAGCATTATCTTAAACGCAATCATAAAAACACAGTATTTCTGATTTAGAAATTTTGAGGTAGTTTTTTAACAGCCCCTTATTATAATAAAAAACGACTCGTTTTCGCGACCTGTTTTCAACAATTCGTTTTTTTACCTTACAGCACAAAACCCGTCAGAACCATAAAAAATGAGGTTTTGGCGGGTTTTTATTTGATAGATATTTTTCCTACGCCCGAAGCGGCGGCTTCGCCTGCTTCTGTAGGGCTTTAATTGTGCACCTTGTGGGGCTTTGCCCCACGCCCCACTTCCTTTTTGGAACCCAAAAAGGAAGCGAAAAAAGTGCCTGCGGCTTCGCCGCTTCTATTTTTTCTTTTTTCCTTTTATTTTATCGGTTTTCTTTCCCTATTACATACCCGTAATACCGGATCTCTCAATACCCTCGATAAACTGCTTTTGCAGGAAGCAATAAATAATCAGTATCGGAAGCAATGAGATCAAACAGCCCGCTTCGATCCAAACAATGTAGTCCGAAGCAACGCCCGTCGGTGTGCCTCCGTTCAGCCAGCCCGATATCGTCGAGTACAGGTTTCCTACCTGCAAGGCGATCGTGTCAGCCTCCGAGAAGAACATATTGGATACGTAGGAGTCGTTCCAGTACCATACCAAAGAGAAAATGAATACCGTAAGGAAAGAGGTCTTCGCGTTGGGAACCATTATGCGGATAAAGGTCGCAAATGGCCCGCAGCCGTCAAGGTGCGCCGCGTCCTCAAGCTCCTTGGGCAGACCTCTGAAGAACTGCCTAAAGATGAAGATGAACAGACCCGCACGGATACCGTTTACAAAGAACGCCTGTAAGTACAGAGCCATGGGCGAGTTGGTGAGGTTTATGCCCGTGTCTCCGTTGGCGCTCGGCGCGATCGCGCTGATTATTCCGAAAATGTCGAAATATCTGAACTGCATAAACTGCGGGATAAGGATAACCTGCGTCGGTACGATGATCTGTAGGATAACTATTATGAACAGGAAGCCTCTGCCCGCGAATTTAAACCTGGCAAAGCCGTAGCCCGTGATCGCACAGGTAACTACCTGGAGCAGCGAGCATATTACGTTTACCGAAATGGTGTTCCAAAGAACCGTGCCCATATGGGTAGCCTGCCATACCTCGGTAATGTTGGATACGATAAAGGTCTTGGGTATCCACATGATCGAGGGGTCGTTCATTTCGTACTGAGGACGGAATGCGCAGGAGATCATAAACAGCATAGGATAAAGAATAATGAACGCCAAGCCGAACAGGATTATAAATCTGAATATGGGCCAAACCTTGTCGCTTACCCTTCTTCCGAAAATGTAGCGGTAATGCTTCTTCTCGGCTTCGCCGTAGGTCTTGTAATTCTTAAGTATCTCCCAGTTGCTTATGTGGTACTGCTTGTGAAGAGCCTTGCGCTGTTTTTCCAGCTCCTTAAGCTCTTTTTTGGTGTACTTCTTTTCTTCTCTTGCGTCGTCGTCGCTTACCTTTACTACCGTGTTCTTGAGCGCGTCCGCCGCATGGGTCGATGTCTCCGCAGTCTCTGCCGCAGTATCGACTGCCGCTTCTGTCACGGCTTCTGCTGCGGTTTCCGCCGCGTCGGTTACCTCGGAAGCAACGTCAGCGGTCGTTTTCTTTTCAAGCTCTTTTTCTTTTTTAGCCACTTTCGTCCCTCCTTAATCTACTTGATAGAATACAAACTTAGATACAATAGCCGAGATGATTCCCAGCGCAACGCCGACTATCGCAAAGTAGGTCCATGCCATTGACGTGCTTATGCCGTACTGCCAGCTTGTCGCCTTATCCATGATCTGTTCCATAACCGGGTTGGCGGCATCGATAAAGTTGTCAATGACCGTATACACAAGATTTACCAGTATCATCGGGCTGATAGTGGGGAAGGTGATCTTCCAGAAAAATTCCCAGCCCGTTGCGCCTTCCATCTGCGCCGCTTCCTTAGCCGCCGTGGGTATCTGCTGCAAGGCGGAAAGGAAAATGATCGTTTGAATACCGCAGCGCCATATCAAGTTGAACAGATCGGAGGCTATCGCGCCCAGCTGATCCGCCACCGACTGGCTGATATTGGCAAAGCCCATAAATTCAAGGAAGGAGTCTACCATGTCTACCTCGAACAGAGAGCTGAACTGCGAAGCGTCTCCGACGCCCTGGCTTCCCATATCGCCGTTGATAACGCTGAGCACGGGTCCCGTAGCTACAAGCACGGGGATAAAGAATATGGCTCTAACAAGACCTCTCGCCTTGAACTTCTGGTTCAGCAGCAATGCGATAAACAGGCTGAATACCAGTATCATAAAGGTATCGCCGGGCATCGCGCTGAGTGAATCGAGCAGATTGGGCACGTAGTCCTGGTCGGAGGTGAAGATGTTTACGTAGTTGCCGAAATTGTTCCATTCGCAGTAAACGCCGGGCCCCGTCATTCCCTCGTATTCCTGCCAGCGGTCGGCGCTGACGGGGGTCGTGTTGGAAAGAGAATAGTGGACCGAGGTGATCAAGGGAATAATAAACATATAAATCGTTCCAACGATCCAAAGAGCGATAAACGCGTAGCCGTAAAGCTTTTTCTTTTTTTCGTAAGAAATTCTCGATTTTTTCATTTTAACGGGCTTTCCGCCGCCGCGCTTGGCAAATTCCCCGCCCTGTTCCGCAGCCGCTTCGGTCGTTTCCGTCGCGGTTTCAAGAACTTCCTTTTCCGATGCAAATTCTTCAGCCATCAGTTATCCTCTCCTTTCTGTCAAGGAATCGGCAAGACTGTGCTCCTGCCCATTAACGGTATAGGTGTAATTGTCGATATCGACTCCTATTACCGTGCCGTCCGAATAGGTGACCGAGAAGGTCTTTTCGGACGTTCTGTCATAACCCGTGATGGTCTTGTCGCTTAAAGAGGAGATAGTGTCGTTGAACAGCTTGTATTCCTCCGCCGCTCTTTCAAGCCAGCCCGCGTAGTTGGTATAGAACAAGCTGTCAAATTCGCAGTCGGTGAAGTCGTTGGGGGTAGCGTACATCATATCGTAGTGAACGCCCGAGCCCGTCATAAGAGAGAGCAGCAAAAGCTCGTCTGCGTTGGAGCTTGCGTTTATCGCCTTGGAGGAGTAGGGGATAACACCGTGTATCACCATCTGATAGAAGGGAACATCATAGTCAAACAGATCGTAGTTTGAGCTGTAAAGAGGTATATTGGTGATAGCCGAAACATAAGGCAAGGCGTAGGCGTTACATTCCTGAGCTATAATGGAGATACCCGCGTCGTTCAGCTTTTGATAGCCCTCGGTCAGTATCTTTATCGCGTCGGTTCTTAAAATATGCTCCTTGCCGTCCGCATTTTTTCTGCCGAAGTCGCTGTACAGCGTTTCCGTCGCCTGGTTAAGAGAGATCGTGTTGATCCCCTCGGCATTAAAGGAGGTCACGAGCTTATTGAACACGTCGGGCCAGTAGTAGGGCGAAAGGATCGTCCAGTGAGGCTTGACCTCGGTGTCGGGCGTGCCGTAAGCAAGCTCGAAGGCTGTCTGTGTGGCGTAAGCGTTGGTGATCCTCTTTGCGCTGTTCAGCGTAAAGGAATAGCCGTTTCCGCTTTCGTTGTATTCCATAAAGTCAACGCTGGGGTAAATATCGTAGTTTTTGTTGTTACAGTAGGAATAAAGCTCGCTGAAGTCGTTCTTTCCGCCCAGCTTCTTTGAATAGTCAACTCCCGTTGATATTCTTCCTCTTACTCCCGTGTCGTTGAAGTTGTTGTAAATAAGCTTTATTTCGTCAACCCCAAGGTTGGTGAGCTTTTCAAGTATTTCCTGCGCCTGCTTGTAGGAGGTGGCGACTGTCTGCATATCTATGGGGAAGCCCAATACGGACTGCTTCTTTACAGTTCCGCCGTAGGTGGTGACGTAAAGGGCGTTGGAATCCTCCATAGACTGGTTTCTGAGGTTCTTTTCGCTCATCAGATAATTGCGGTAGGTCTCCGCAAGATCGGCAGCGCCCAAGCTGCTGCCCGACATTACGTGATAGCGCACCTCTATGTCGTCGATCCTTACATCGCCCGACTGGAACACCGTCAAGGGCGTCCTTGTACCCATGGTATAGGTGTCGGTGGCTCTGAACTCAAAGCTGAACCAGGCGCTGTTTATGGAGGTGGTAGCCTGACCGTTTACGGAAGCGTTTACGTAAGCGTAAGCGTCGCCCTCGGTAACTACGCCCAAAACGGCTTCGTTTCCGCCGTTGACCTCCTTAACTATACCCAAAACGGGGAGGTAAGTCTGCTCGGTCTTGTTGGGCATGGTGGTCTTGCTGACCGCCAGGTCCTCGCCGTAGATCTTCGAGCGGTAAACCTGCGTGGAGGTCTTTCCGTTATTAAAGTTGATCACCGCGCCCGAGCCGTCGGGAACAAGGATATATCCGTCCTCGTCCGATCTGCCCGCGCCGAACGCCTGTACAAGGTTCATGGTGATAAGCTTGTAGTTTTTGATGTCGTCCGCGCTTTCGAGCACCTCGTTGATCTCGTCGGTATGGCATCTTACGACCACCTGGTCGCCGTCCAGCGTTACCGAAACGGGAATGGACAGGTTCTGTCCCACAAACTCATAGGTGAACTTAACGCCGTTGTCCACGTCCTCGACAACGTAGGTGTTTTTATTTACGCTTGCCTCCTTGGACAGGGTCGTCGTATTGAGCAGCGTGTTTGTTTCAACGTCCAGCGCTCTGAACGAAACCGTGGAAGCCATAAGGTTTTTCTGAACGTTGCCCGCTATGGGATCGGATTCGTAATCGTAGGGCGCCGACCACCAAATATATCCGCTCTTGTTGTTCTTGACCGCGAATATACAGGTTTCCTCGTTGACGTACAAGGTTAGGGCGTCGGTCCTTGCCTTTTCGACCATCGCCGACAAGGCTTCGTCCTCGGTCACGGGCTTATCCTCGTCTTCCTCCGCGGCGCCGCCCTCGGTGCCCTCAGCAGCGCCCGCAGCTTCCTCGGTATCGGCCGCCGCTGCCTCGTCGGTGGGCGCGTCCGCGTTTTCCGACCATACAACGCTCGAACTCAATACTATGGTAGCAGCAAGTATTACCGCCAGCATCTTTCTTTTGAATTTTAGCATTTTATAACCATTCCTTCCTTTCGAGAAGTGTTCTGTGGATTTTTGCCTCCGCGCCCGTCTTCCGCCGCCCGCTGAAAATACGCCTTGAGCGGTCCGCGAAAACGGTCTGCGGATCGGCGCGCGTCAGCTCATGCTGAATCTGTACATAAGCTCGGTGTAGATCGAGTATACAAACATTACGACCTGCTGGAACAAAGAGATCAAAAGGATAAGCACAAGTACTATAATAACCATCGCGACGAGCGTAAAGACTATCGCGAGCAAGGTTTTCGGCATTGTGTACTGGTGTACCGCTTTCATTGCCGAGATTATGAGAACCGCCGACCACAGGATACCCAGGTAGGAAATGAAGGAAAGGATCGTTCCCTCCTGTCTTGTCAATATGTTGGAAGCAAAGATGTATATGACCTGCGAAATAATGTAGGGCACCAGCGAGTACGCGGTGACGCACATTATCTGCTGCATCTTGCCTTCGCCGTTAAACAGCGTGCACAAGGACCAGTTGCCGACTACCCAAATAAAGAAGATAATGACTGAGCTGGAAAACAGCGGCACTATGTTAAACACCTTTTCGAAATTCGTTTGGAAAACGAAGCCCGTCATAAGCCGCGAAGCGACCGTCACGACAAACAGACACAGAACGATGACCAAAGCCACCTTGCTGCTGTAAGCCTTTTTCCACCTTACGTCCTCGAAGCCCTCAAAGGGGTGCCTTGCAACATAAAACGGCCATTTCCACGCGGGCATATCAAGATCAAACCGCATTACCGTCACCTCCTGCCGCAGCTTTCTTTTTCTTTTTGATCGCCTTTATTACCTTGGAGAGCACCACAAGCGCCACTATAAGAATGATTATGGCGATCATAAATATGTTGAAATACTGTCTTACCATATCCATGCGGTATTCCTTAAAGGCTCTGTTATAGCCGCCCTTGCTGTTCATATAGAAGTAATCCATGGCGATCTCGTTTTCGCCCATTGTGTAGTAGGCGTTGCCGAGACCGATGTAAGCGAACCAGTAGTTGGAGTCTCTGAGAATGATCTCCTCAAAGGGCTCCTTTGCCGCCTGATACAAGCCTCTGTTGAACATTTCCACCGCGGTGTGCACCATTTCGCCGAATTCGGTAAGCTTAAAGGTGGTTATGGTGTTTTTGCGTCCGTCCGTAACATATACCTTGCCGTTTAAGTTTTCGATAGCGGTAGGGGAGGTGAAGAGTCCCTTTTGGTTGCCCTCGCCGCCGAAGATAAATTCAAGGTCGAGTTGGTCGGAATACTGGAAAATTCTCTTTTCGGAGAAGTCCAACAGGAACACGTTCCCGTCCTGGTCAACGTCCACGTCGTCAATGGTGGAGGCGTAGGTGGAGCCGTTGTAATAAAGCGGAACGTCGCCGAACAGCAGGTCGTCGAAGCCCATATTAAGATAAATGTTTTCACCCGCGGGGTTAAGCTTCTTCAAAATGTCCTTGTCGGCGTTTTTGGAGGAGGTAACGGTGTAGATAAAGCCCTGGTCGTCAATGTCGCAGTTGGCGATCTCGATAGCAACCGCTCTCGCTCTTTTTCTCATCTGCTCGCGGCTCATAAAGAGACTGTAAAACGCGTTCTGCAAAACCTCTGCCGTCGTTTCCACGCGGTTTGCGCCGTAATAACCGTTAAAGGTGCCCTCGCGGCTGAACTGTACCATACCGTTGGTGATCGAGGGGATAACAACGTATACGTTGAGCGCGTTGTCTACCACGACCTTGTCGGGGCGGAAGGAAATGTCCGCATCGTAGAGGTCGTTGGAGGGTCTTGTGTACTCGAAGAAGATGGTCCCGTCCTCGTAGCACGCCAAAACTCTCGAATTCATTGAGTCCGCGATATAAAGAAGCGTCTGACCGTTGTTATGGGTCACGAAAATGCCCTGAGGAGAATCCAAGGTGGTTTTCTTTACGATGCTTCTTTCCTCGGTGAACTCATTGCTGTACTTAAAGGTATCGAGAACGGTCCCCGAATTTAAATTCTCATCGGTGACGACGATCCTCGCGTTATTGCTGTCTACTATGTAGATCTTGCCCGTTTCGTTGTCTACGAACATATCGTTTGGCTCGCTCAGCGTGCCCACGCCCAAATCGACGCCCGTAACGATACGGTCTACCACGTAGCCGTTCTGTGAGGGAACGGGGTCGTTCCACCAGTTATAGTTATATCCGTAATAGGCTTCGTCCGCAGCGGCAGGCAGCGCGATACAGGACGCTGTTATTGCCGCAGCCACAGCGGCCGCACCGATTTTCTTAAATAACGGCACTGATATTCATTCCTTTCTGACTTAAAATAAGTTTTTAACAAGTTAATCCTTCATACCGCTCTGCGCCATAGTCTCCATAACGTTGCTCTGGCAGAACAGGAAAACCACTATAGGCGGGATCATCGTTATAACGACCGCCGCCGCCGCAACGCCCGCGCGGGCGATACCTGCGGAGGATATCTGCTGCATAACGGTGGGGAGAGGCTTGAGCTCTTCGCTGTAGATGAAGGAGTAGCCCGTTACCTGCCAAGCGCCCTGGAACGCGAATATCATCAAGGTCATGATAGCCGGCTTAACGTTGGGCATTACTACCTGCCAGCAGGTTCTCATATGTCCCGCGCCGTCAAGCTTCGCGGCTTCGATGATAGCGTCGGGAATCTGTCCCATAAACTGACGCATAAGGAACAAGCCCATAGGAGTTGCGATGTAGGGAAGCGTGATAGCGAGGTATGTGTCGATAAGTCCCATGATCGCCATTACCATATACTGCATGATAAACATTACCGAGGAGGTAAACAGCAGCGCTACCTCTATTACCTTGTTCAGCGCTTTCTTTCCGGGAAATTCTCCCTTTGCCAGCACGTATGCGGCGGAGGAGGAGAAGAGAAGCTGACATACCGTTACGACCACCGCTACCAAAACGGAATTGAATATGTATCTCGAGAAAGGGACCCACATATTTGACGCCGTATTCAACAGGTCAATAAAGTTTTGTCCCGTGGGGGCGATCGCATACAGCTTAGGCGGGAACAGAAACAGCTCCTGCGAGGGCTTTACCGATTGGATAACCGAGAGGTAAATGGGGAACAGCATAAATATGCCGACCAATAAGAGCAGTATAAAAATCGCTATGTCACCGGCTCTGGATTTGCCGATCTGCTTTCTTTTTTTACTTGCCATGACTACCGTCCTTTCAATTTATTGTAGTGGAATAAGCGAGCTTAATCCAAGTATCTGCCCAGCAGCTTCTTGATGCCCCAGTTTGCCAAAAGCATTACCGCGAACAAAACGAAGCATATTGCCGAAGCGTAGCCCATTTCATATCTGATTGAGCCGTAGTCATAAGCGTGGGTCATGATCGTGTGCGCAGCGTAGTCTGTGGAGGGGAAGGATGTAAGATAACGTCCCACATCGCCCGCCGTGAACGAGGATACTATCTGCATTACCGCTGCGAACAGCATTTGAGGACCCATTGCGGGCACCGTTACCATCAGCAGCTCTTGCATACGGTTCTTGACGCCCTCAACGGCAGCCGCCTCGTAACGGTCGCGGGGAATACCCTGCAAGCCCGCGCGGAGCGAAAGGAAGCCCGCGCCGAGGGACATCCAAAGCTGAACGACGATAACAACGCCGAAAATATAGTTTGCGTCGGTGAGCCATTGTCTCGCGCCGTTCAGAACGCCCAAATTGATAAGGTAGGCGTTGGCTATGCCGTAGGTATCGCCCGAGAAAATGAGCTGCCAGGTGGTGTAAATGTTTCCCGCGAGGGTAGGAGCGTAAAAGACAAAGGTGAAGATCGTCTTGAGCGCTCCCGGCATCTCGTTGATGAGCCATGCCAGCAGGAAGCAAAGGATATAGCTTATAGGACCCGTAACTATCGCGAACACCAGCGTGTTTTGGATCGCCTTAAGGAAGACCTCGTCCTCCAAAAACAAAGCGTAGAAGTTATCGAGACCCACCCACTGGGGGAACTGTACCATATTGAAGTTGGTGAAGCCCATAGGGAGGGACAGTACAACCGGTACAAAGGTAAAGATCGCAAATAGAATAAAGAAAGGTGCCATCAGCAGATAAAGACCTCTGCTGCGTTTCATTTCACGGAGCGTATAACGGAACTTATTGTCCTCGTAATGGAGTATCTCCGCGTTAGCTTTTGCTGCCAATCAAATTCCTCCTCACTGTATAATAATTAACCGATTTTTGATTTTAAAGATACGTATTTCGCTTATTCTCCGTGGCTAAAGGTCGAAAGCTCTTCGTTCTTTCTCGCTATTTCCGCGTTTATGTCACGGTTGTAGCTGGTCAAAGCGTATCTCGGGTTATCGCCGTCGTTTACTACTGCTCTGAATGCGTTCTTGGTGTGGCGGGTAGTAGCGTAGGAGGCGGGGATAATGGGTACCTCGTTGGTCTGAGTCATCTGCGAGGTTATCTTATTCATTTCGGAGGTTGACCAAGGCAGCTGCTGAATAGCTTCAACGTTTGCGGTGTCAAAACGTCCCATAGGTCCCAAAAGGGCTTCGATCGTCCTTCCGTATTCGACCTGTACGTCGGTGGAGGTGAACCACTTGATAAATTCCCAAGCGGCCTGCTGGTTGGAGACCTTTGTGAAGATGAGCGCGCCGGAGGTGGAGGAGTTGGCGGTGTGATCCACGGTGCCGTCCTCCCTTTCGGTCCCGGGTACCAGTGTGAAGTCCCAAAGTCCCTTTATCTCGGGAGCGGAAACGGACAACTGGTTATAGAAGGTGTAGGGCTGGATAACTATCGGCATTTCGCCCGTTCTGAAACGGCTGAACGCGTCGAAGGTCTGATCCAGCGCGTAAACATTGTAGAAGTCGGTCCACATTTCAAACGCCTCGAGGCTTGCCTCCTGGTCGTAGGTGGTCTTGGTCAGATCGTCGGTGTAAATGTTGAGCCCTCTCTGAAGCATCAGCATTACGAAAGTATCGCCCGCGTCAAATACCGAGCTGGTGGTTACCGCGGCGGGGGTAACAAGCCCCGCGTCAAGGTACGAACGCTGGAAGATATTTACAAGGTCGATAAGGTCGTTCCAGGTCTCGGGAGGCTCGTTTATGTTAAGCTCGCCCAAAATATCGGTGCGGTAGAACATCATGGGGAAGGTCTGCGAAATGGGAAGTCCGTAAACTCCGCCGTTATATTTGTACAGTGTGGTGATGTTGGGCGTAAAGCGCTTCGCCACCTCCTCGTAATCGGGGAATTTTGTAAGATCGACCAAAAGGTCTCTCGCGGCAAGCTGAATGGGGAAGTCGCCGCCGATAAACAGAGCGATCTCGGGACCCTTGCCCGCCAGCGTCGCTTCGAGTATACCGCCGACAACAAGGTTAATGGAAGCGGTAACGCCCTCGTAGTTTACGTTAAAATCGCTGTCCACCTGCTCCTTGATAGCCATAGCCTGGTCGCGCGCCAAGCCTACCCAAACGTTGAGAGCGGTATCGGTGGCGTTTTCGGAAATGGTGTTGTAGTCCTCAAAGAAAGAGCCGATAAACGCCTGGAAGCCGAAAACAAGGTTCTCCCAGAAATTGCCGGTAGCTCTCGAGGGCTCCTCGTGAGCGGTGTAGATTTCGATATAGTCAAGCTCCAAGGGCTGGTCGCGGTAGTCGCGCATCCACGCCGACAGAGAGGATATGTAGTCCTTAAGCGTGCCCGCGGTCACGGGGATATCGTCGGGCTCGTCGATACAGCGGTAGAGGACCACCGCCATGGTTTCAAGCGTCGAAGCCTCGGAGCCCGTACCCAGCCTTTCTATGTTCGCCTTTTCCTCGTAGAGAGTATCCATAAGTCTCTGGAATTCGTCCAAAAGATTGGGGATAGCGGTATCCACATAGTAGTCGGTGTATTCGTCGGGCTCGGGACCCGTGATCATAAGTATGCGCCTGTAATAATAGTTAAGCTCGTATACAACGTCGTCAAGTCTCTGCATGATCTCGCCGATGTCGCCCGGGATAGCCTCCATTGTAATGGTGTGCTTTCCTGCGGTAAGATAAACGTAAACGCTTTCTCCGTTTTCGTCGGTGACGCCCTGGTTGTACCAGTTGTTGTCATAGGGGAACAGAACGTCGTCGTAGTATTTGTTGGGGACGACTCCGTCGATAAATACGCGGCGGTTGGAGAAGAAGCCTCTCATAATGTTCTGTCTTGCCTTGAAGTTAAAGGTATAGAAGCCGTCGTTGGGAACGTTGAATTCCCATGTAATGGACTGGGTAGCCTTGTTCCAGGTAGCCTGCCCTACCGTGTTGTAGCGCTGCTTGGTGGGGTGAGAGGGGCTTACCAGGCTTTCGGTACGGTCGCTGGTGGCGTAAAGGGTGGAGGCGCTCTTGTAGAGGTTGTTCTCGCCCTGTACTAAAACGGTATGCGTGCCGATAAAGTTTTCGTCGGTAAGAGCGGGGGTAGCGTCCAGCTCCGCCTGAGTGGGGGCGGTATAGTCGGGCACCTCGTCGTAATTCTTAAAGGTCATGGACTTCAGCGCGATGTTGCACTTGATGCCCGTTAAGGTCAAGGTGTGCACTCCCGCTTCAAGATAGAAGAAGTAGGGATCGTTGAACAAGCCCTCCTTGTCCTTTATGGGATATGTTACCCACATATCGTGCTCGGTCTGTCCGGGGCGCACGTCGTTGTCGCGTCCGTCCTTGCCGATGGCGGATTCGTCTCTCCAGTAGCGGTCCAACGTAAAGGTCTTAGCCGCGGAGAAGGGGTATTCGCCGTCTATCTGCATTGCCGTCTCGATAACGGTATTGCTGCCCGAAATGGTGAAATAAAGCATCTCTAAGTTATAAAGCCCCGTTTCGGACACCTCAAACTCATAGTCGATAACGCCGCCGTGATTTGTCCAAACCAAGACGTCGCTTTCTCCCTCGTACTCCCTGACCTCCGTCTCGGGCATGACGCCGTTGGCGTCCTCGGACATGGAAAGGTAATCCTTAGCGTTGATCACTATTTCCTGCTTCGGGTGAGCCGCGTTCGCGTGAGAGTTGATGTAGCTTGAATAAGTATCGCTGCGGCTTACGCCCGCGACCAGCGATTCGTTCAGCGTGGAGCCGCTGTTCGCCGAAGCCGCGGCGTCGCTGCTGCCGCTCTCGGCGTAAACGGGCGTTCCGCACAGCATGCTCGCCGCCGTTACGCAGGCAAGCGCCTTTTTCAGCTTGATGTTCAAACTTGCCAAAATATTATCCACCTTTCTTGATGAATTTTGTTTTGAGCCGCGCGCTTAATAAGCGCAGGCTGTGGGTTTATTGCACGACTGAGTCGGTATAACGGGAAATAAACGGGCTTTTCGCCTTTTCCTTTTTTGTTTTTCTATTCCGTGTTGTCCGCTTTTGCTTTTGCGGATACGCCGTCTCGCGATCTGATAAGTATGGCGTCCCTTTCAAGCTCCACTCTTACCTTGTCGCCGCCCTTGATGCCCAAAGCGGAAAGGTATTCCTTGGGAAGCTGAAGCCGCCCCACGCGGTCCAGCACCGCTAACTCCTCTCTTCCGCTCTCGGCGGCAAGCTCGGCTTGCTGCGCCTCCGAAAGCTCGCCGAAGGAGGCGATGTGGGAAAGCGGCTCCTTTCTTATCATTTCCGTCGCGGTCTTTCCGTCGCGGATAGACACTACGCGGTCGATCGATCTTGAAAGATTGACGTCATGGGTAACTATTATTATCGTTACCCCCAGCTCTTTGTTGAGCCGCTTGAACACGTCCAGCACCATAGCCGCGGTCTTGGTGTCCACCGCGCCCGTCGGTTCGTCCGCCAAAAGCAGCCGCGGGTTGTTGGCAAGCGCTATGGCGATGGCAACTCTTTGCTGCTCGCCGCCCGACATTTGCCCCAGCATGGAATTTTTCCGCGCCGACAGCCCGACCATATCCAAAAGCCTTTCCGCCTGCGCCCTGCGGTTTTTTACGCCCTTCAGCAGCATTGGCAGCTCCACGTTCTGGACCGCCGTCAGATACGGTATAAGGTTTCTCGCGTTATTCTGCCACACGAAGCCCACCGTGTCTCTCATATATGCTATCAGCTCTTTGTCGCCGAATTTCAGCAGATCCTTTCCGTCCACGAAAAGCGTTCCCGCAGACGGCTTGTCAAGTCCCCCCAGCATATTCAGCAGGGTGGACTTTCCCGACCCCGAGGAGCCGACGATACCCATAAGCTCGCCCCGCTCCACCGTCAGATCGAGCCCTTGAAGCGCCATGACCTCGACCTCGTCGGTCTTATATATTTTAACCAAGTTCTCGCATCGGACCATCACGTTTTCGGGCGGCGCGAGAAGCACATTTTTCGGCATATATGCTCAGCCCCTATCTAATCGGCTTTTACGTCGTTTTTTACCTTAGAGGAGATTCTGCCGTCCTCCAAGGAGTAGACCACGTCCGCCAGCTCCATCATCGTTTCGTCGTGGGTGGTCATAACTATGGTCAGAGCGTTGTCGCGCACCAGCTCGCGGAAAAGCTTCAGCACCGCCAGACCCGTGGGGGTATCCAAGGCGGCGGTCGGTTCGTCCGCAAACACTATCTTCGGCTTATGGCACACCGCTCTCGCAATGGCTACGCGCTGCTGCTCGCCTCCCGACAGCTCGCCGGGACGGTGATACATTCTTTTTTCGAGACCCACCTGCGTAAGGCACTCCTTGGCTCTTGCGCTGCGCTGTCTCAGCGGCACGCCCGCAAGTCTCAGCGCAAACTCTACGTTTTCGTAGGCGGTCATGGTGGAGATAAGCGCCACCGACTGGAACACGAACGCCATTTCGTAACGCCTGAGCCTGTCGCTTTCCGCCGAGCCGTATTCGGTGATGTTTTTTCCGTCGAAAAAAACGCTTCCGCCGTCGGGCTTGTCAAGAGCTCCCAAAATGTTTATCAGCGTTGTTTTTCCCGAGCCCGACCTGCCTCTTAAGCACACGAGCTGCCCGCTTTCCACCTCAAGGTCTATTCCCGTAAGGGCGTTTACAACGTTTCCGCCGCCTATGACAAACCGTCTCGAAACGTTATCCGCTTTTAAAATAACAGACATATGTAAATCAAACGTCCTTCCCGAAAATAAATTGAAGCGTGACAGAGGGGTTTCGCTTACTTTCACATTTTTTGTATGCAAAATACACAAACCAATCACTTGGTTCCTTTAATTATACCAAAGTATGTGCAATATGTCAAGTTTTCATAAAAAATTTTTTAAAATTTAGAGTTTTGTTTACAATATCCACAAAAAAAGATCGGGTTTTACTTAAAACTCCTTTTTTCGTTCGGCGGTGAGCGTGCCTGTTTCCAAATATATTGTCTGATAAAACCAAAATTACCACAAGATGTGGTTTTAAAGCGCGAAGCGGATCACAGCGTTATCTTTTTTATTTTTATTAGGTAAATATCGCGAATAATCCTTGGTCAAAATGCACAAAAACGAGGTCAAAATCTTGCGGACGTAGAATTTAAGGGAAACAGTCAATGGAAAGGAGCATATAAATTTTTTTGCGGAATCGGAAAAAAATGTGAAAATTTGATGAAAATTTTTCAAGGCGGGCTCGACAAACGCGAATCCGCCTTGAACTATACAATATATCGGACAGATAATACGATGACCTTGCCGTCACATCTCTCCCAACGCTCTTTCCGCTTCCTCCCACTGCTCCATTAAGCCGAGCTGAAGCTCCTCGAGCTCGGAGAGCCTTTGTGTGTCCTCCATTACCTGCTTGTAATCCGAAGCGCCTTCGGCTAAACGCTTGTTTATTTCTTCCGCTTCCTTTTCCGCCTCCTCTATTTCCTTTTCAAGCCTTTTTACCTGCGCGGCGGCTTTTCTTAAGCGGCTTTGCTGCTCCTTCTGCTGCTTATAGACGTTGATCTTGGGGGCGGTTCTTTCCGCCGCGCCGACCGAGCTTTCCGTCACCGAGCCTCCCGCCGCCGTTCTGCTTTCTCTCCACTCGTCGTAGCTTCCCGAAAAAATTTCCATGCCGTCCTTATGCAAAAACATAAGCTTGTCCGCAAGGCTGTTGATCATAGCGCGGTCATGGGAAATTATCAGCATGGTGCCCTTGTAATCGGAAAGCGCTTCTATAAGACCCTCTCTTGCTTCAAGGTCCAGGTGGTTGGTGGGTTCGTCAAGCAAAAGCAGATTGGGACCCTCCAGCATTATTTTTAAAAGTATGACCTTCGCCGCTTCGCCGCCCGACAGCATATTTACGGGCTTTTGAAGCTGCTCGCCGTACAGCTTGAACATCGCCAGCGCCGACTGTATCTGAGTACGGTCCAGCTTGGGGAAATCGTCCCATACGAAATCCATCACCGTTTTCGTGCTGGTCAGCCGCAGCTCCTGAAGCTGATCGAAGTAGCCCGTTTTCAGCCAGTCGGCAATATAAACGCTGCCCTCGCCCTTGAGCCTTCCGAGAATAAGCTTCATAAGGCTGGACTTTCCGCAGCCGTTGGCTCCCAAAAGGAAGACCCTTTCGCCGTGCTTTATCTCGAAATCGACGTTTTCAAAAAGCGTTCTTTCCCCCACGGAAAGAGATAAGCCCTTTGCGGTTATAACGTCGGTTCCGTGAGCTGAACGGCAGGGTATTTGAAAACGTATCCTCCTGCGGGGAGGGGGCGGCGGCACAAGCTCCTTTCTGATTCGCTCTATCTGCTTTTCCTTTGAACGTATGGTGACATAGTTGTGTTCTTGATTGAACCGCTTCTGCTGCTCGATTATCCCCTCTATGCGGCTTATCTCCTCTGTCATTTCCGTGTATTTTTTGGTGAGATAGGTCACTTTTTCGTCGTACTGCCTTAAATATTCCGTGTAATTTCCCTTGTAGGTATCCAAGGTGAAATTATCCAGGGCAAAGGTTTTTGTGGTGACCTTGTCAAGGAAATATCGGTCATGGGAGATAACGATATACGCTCCCTTAAAGTCAAGCAAAAAGCTTTCCAGCCATTCCGAAGCCTCTATGTCCAAATGGTTGGTAGGCTCGTCCAGCAGCAGAAGCTTGGCTCCCGAGAGCAGCAGCTTCACCAGCTGGAGCTTGGAGCGCTCGCCGCCGCTTAACACTCTTACGGGTTTTTCCAGGTCCTCCCTTTTAAAGCCCATTCCGATAAGCATACTTTCCGTTCTGGCGCGAAAGGTAAGTCCCCCCTCGTCCTGAAAGTGCTCGGTAAGATTCATTTGCTTTTCCAGCAGTCCGATATCGGTATCGCCCTCGTCGATTTTGGCATGAAGCTCCTCCAGCTCCTTTTCTGTTTCGATAAGCCGCTCGAATACGGACAGGGCTTCGCCGTAAACGCTTATTTCATCGTTTCTTAAAACGTGCTGCTCCATAAAGCCCACGGTCAGACCCGCCTGCTTTACTATCCTCCCCTCGAAGTCCTCGGGCTCATAGCCTGCGAGCATTTTGAAAAGAGTGGTTTTTCCCGCTCCGTTAACGCCCGCCAGCCCGATTTTATCGTTTTCGTCCACCGCAAAGCCGACCTTGGAGAACAATACCCGTTCCCCAAAGCTCACCGCTATGTCGGAGCCCTGTAATATTATCATTTTTTATCATTCCTCTTTTGTATTTCTCTCTTAATAATTGTCAATTGTCAATTACTATAAAAACGACCCGTCTCCGACAGATCGTTTTTACAGCCCTAATTTATTATTACATTCCTCCGAACAGCTGCGAATAATACTGATACTGATACTGTATCTGGGTTATGGTCGTAAGCGCGTTCAGCGCGTTTTCCGCCTGTTGGCGGCAGTAATCGGGAGCCGAGGAGTTTTCGGTCAAGGTATAGCCCTTGTATTCGCTTTTGAATACGTCCTCTATGGAATCGCCTCTTAATTCCTGGAGCGCCGTCGCCGAATACTGCTCGATATAGTCGGTCTCTCCCTCTCCGTCTGCGCCCTCGGTATCAAGAATGTCGAGCCTTTGGATCACATAGTAGAAGGTGTCCGACTTCAATACGGCAGCAGTATTTTTTTCCTGCTCGAACAGCGCCTTTACAAACTCCTCGCTGGGGGAGACGGAGGTTTTCGAGATCAAGGTGTTGTAATCATTGTCCGCTTTATCGCTTGCGGCTGCGGAGGTCTCCTCTGTTTCGGGAGGAGCGGTCGTTGTATTGTCCTCGGAGGCTTCCTCGGCGGGAGCTTCGGGAGGAGCGGTCGTATTGTTTTCGGCGGCTTCCGCAGCGCTTTCCTCTTGGGTATCGGAGGTCTCGGAGACTTCCTCGGGAGCGGTCTCCTCCTCTTCGGGAGCGGTCTCAGCAGAGTCGCCGCTGTCCGCCGATCTCTTGCTTCTGTTTTCGGGAGCTTCGGTCTCCTCGGGAACAGCCTCGGTTTCTCCCGTCATCGCAACGTATTCCTGGTAGAGATCGAAAACGTCGGCAAAGGAGCCGCCGTCGTTGAGCTTGTCCTTATAATCCTCCGCCATATTCTCAAGCACGGCAAGCTGAGACTTGGTCTCTATAAGATTGCCGTCGGCGTCGGTAAGAGAAATGCCGAAATAGCGGGTCAAGGAGTAATTTTCATCTATCCACGACCTTATCTCGTCCTTAGGCACCTCTTCTAAACCGCCCTCGCCGTAGTAATGGGTGAAAATTTCGGAAATGCGGTAGCTGTTCAGCTGATACTGTCTGAAGGAAGCCTTGGAAACACCGATAGATTCGTAATATTCGCTCATGGTCTTCGCTCCGTTTAAGTAGGAGAACGCGTCCATGCCGCTCCAGGTCGAAACGTCGTAGTCCCATTGAGCGTTGATATATTCGTTTATGCTGTCCTGCTCCTCCGCGTCAAATTCGATCCCCAAGCTGTCGAAAAGCTTGCTTACCGCCATGTGACGCTTGCAGTAGTTTAACGTTTCCTGCTTTACGTAATCCGCGAAGGGCATGCCGGAAACGGTCTGCGCGTAGTAGTCAAAATCCGCGTCGGAGGTGGAAAGGTCGGGCTGTTCCTCGCTCAGCTTCTGCGCTGCGTCGGCGTAAGCGGTTCCGCTGTACAGAATGTACAGACCCGCGGAGATGTCCTCTCCGTTGACCGTTGCGGCGACGCCCGCGCTTTGGGAGCAGCCCGAAAACGCAAGCGCAGAGGTCAGCGTCAGCGCCGCGCCGATGATTACGGATAATATTTTCTTTTTTAACGACATTTTTATGATCCTTTCTTTTGTTTTTTTCGATTTATGCTCTTAAAGTAATATTTTTTTCCGAAAGGGCGTTGATGATCCTGCCCGTTATTTTGTCGCTTTCCTCGTCGGTAAGGGTGCCGTCCGCCTTACGAAGAGTAAGCTTGTAGGAAAGGCTCTTTTTGCCCTCGGGTATCTGTTCGCCCGTATAGATATCGAAAAGCTGAATGCTTTCAAGATGCTTCGCGGTCTTCTTGATGAGCTCGGTTATTTCTCCGTTGGATATCTCCGCGTCGCAGACCAAGCTCAGATCCCTTACGGAAGCGGGGAAGCGGGGAAGCGCGGTATATCTGATATCCGAATTGGAGCATTCCAAAAGCTCCTCAAGCCTAATTACAAGCATATACACTCTTGTTTTGTCTATGCCGTAGCTTTCGGATACCAGCGGGTGTATCTCGCCGCAAACGCCTATCACCTTGCCGCCCTCCGCGGTGATCTCGGCGCAGCGCCCCGTGTGGAAGCTGCGGTTGGAGCGCAGAGAGGTAAAGGAAGCGTCAATGCCGCATTTTGTGAATATTTCCTCGGCAATGCCCTTGATCGTAAAGAAATCCTCGCGCTCGCCGTAAACGGTGCAGATCAAGACCGACTTTTCCACGGGGAGCTCGTTTTTATCGCCTACGGGACGGTATTCTCTTCCTATTTCAAAAAATCTTCCGCTCATGGTGCGGTTATTGATGTTTCTTGTCACCACCTCCATCATAGAGGGGATAAGGCTTGTGCGCATAACGCTCGTGTCCTCGCCCAACGGGTTGATTATCTCGACGCTTTTTCTTTCCGCCTCGTCTATCCTGCATTTTTCGTAGGACTTGGGGGAAATAAAGCTGAAGGTCATGGTCTCGCGGCAGCCCTGGGCGGTCATAATGCTCACGAGCTTTTTTTCCAGCAGCTCGGCGGGGGTCTGAACGTTGTGGGACGCCAATCTCGGCACCGTGCTGGCTATCCTGTTGTAGCCGTAGATACGGGCTACCTCCTCCGCCAGGTCGCAGGGGCGCTCGATGTCAATTCGGACAGCGGGGGGAGTTAACGTGTTTGAAGCCTCGTCATAGGTAAAGTCGAGTCTTTTGAAAATTTCAAGCTGTTCCTCTCTCGATATGTCGGCTCCCAAAGCCTTGTTTATCCAGCCGCAGTCAAGTGTGAGGCTTTTTGGCTGCTTTACCGCGGGGTAAACGTCGATAACGGTATTTACCACCTCGCCGCAGCCGAGGAGCTCTACCAGCTCGAGGGCTCTGTACAGCGCGTTCTTTGCGTTTTCGGGGTCGAGACCCTTTTCAAAGCGGGAGCTGGACTCTGTTCTTACGCCCGCCTTTTTGGCGGTGCGCCTTACGTTTACGCCGTCAAAGCAGGCGGATTCGAAGATGACCTCCTTGGTGCCGTCCTGTATTCCGCTGTGGTCGCCGCCCATTACGCCCGCCAAAGCCATAGGCTCCTTCGCATTGCAAATGACCAGCATATCCTCGGAAAGCTTCAATTCGGGCGCGGTCTCGTCAAGAAGCTTAAGGACCTCGCCCTTCCTTGCATTGCGCACAACTATTTTATCGCCTTCAACATAGCGCGCGTCAAAGGCGTGCATGGGGTGACCGTATTCCAGCATAACAAAGTTGGTTATGTCAACGAAATTGTTTATGGCGCGAACTCCGCTTGCCCTTAATCTTTCGGCGAGCCAGCGGGGAGAGGGCGCAAGCTTTATGTTTTTGACCTTTGCCGCCATATAGCGGGAGCAAAGCTCCTTGTTCTCGATGCTGACGGACAGCTCCTTGCTTATGTCGCAGTCAATGCCTTTAAATTCGGGAGTTTTTAGGTCAAGAGGAAGATTGAACGCGGCATGAGCCTCTCTTGCCAGTCCCAAAACTGACAGGCAGTCGGGTCGGTTGTTGGTGATCTCAAATTCCACCACGGTGTCGTCAATGCCCACCGCCTTTGTAACGTCCTCGCCCAACTCGAACTTCTCAAAATCGGGATCGTCGTTGAAGATCAGTATACCGTCGGGAGAAGCGTAGGGGAAATCGCTGTTTTCCATTCCCAGCTCGTCGAAGCTGCACATCATGCCGTTGCTTTCAACGCCTCTGAGCTTGCCCTTTTTGATCTTCATCACCGTTTTGTTGTGTCGGTCAATGCATACGCCGCCGTCAAGGACGACGGGCACCACGGCTCCCGCATAAAGATTCTGCGCGGCGGTGACTATCTGCACGGGAGCTTCCTTTCCGATATCCAATTGGCATATCCAAAGCTTTTCACTGTCCGCGTGCTTTTCTATGGAGACCACCTTGCCGACGACTATATTTTTGAGAGGCTCGGAAAGGCTGCGGTAAGTCTCGACCTTTGAACCGCTCATAGTCATGCCGTCCACAAATTCTTTTATTGGCATATCGGCTTTAACGTAGTCGTTAAGCCACTTCATTGATAAATCCAAGGGAAATTCCTCCTTTATGTTATCAGAACCTGTCTGCAAAATTCTCAGAACTGCTTCAAAAATCTCAGATCGTTTTCGTACAGGAGACGCATATCGTCAATGGCGTATCTCATCATGGCAACGCGCTCCAGACCTATGCCGAAGGCAAAGCCGCTGTATACCTCGGGATCGATGCCGCAGTTTAAGAGCACCTGAGGGTGAACGACGCCGCAGCCCAGCATTTCGATCCAGCCCTCGCCCTTGCAGAGGGGACAGCCGCTGCCGCCGCACTTGAAGCATTGGAAATCCGCCTCCGCCGAGGGCTCGGTATAAGGAAAATGATGCGGACGGAAGCGGATCTTCATATCGTCTCCGTACAGCCTTTTCGCAAAGGTCTCGATAGTGCCCTTAAGGTCGCCGAAGGTTATCCCCTTATCGACCACAAGACCCTCGCACTGGTGGAAGATAGGGCTGTGGGTGGCGTCCACCGCGTCCTTTCTGTACACCTTGCCCGGGCTGAAAATAGCTATGGGAGGGGATTTTTCCAGCATGGTGCGTATCTGCACCGAGCTTGTCTGAGTTCTGAGCAGAATGCTGTCGGTTATATAAAAGGTATCCTGAAAATCTCTGGCGGGGTGTCCCTCGTCGGTGTTCAGCATATCGAATACGTATTTTGTTTCCTCTACCTCGGGACCCTCCGCTATTGAATAACCCATGCCCTTAAAAATTTCCTTAAGCTCGTCAAGCACGATGTGGAGCGGGTGACGGCTGCCCTGTTCAAGACGCGTTCCGGGAAGCGTAACGTCAAGAGCCTCTTTTTTCAAGCGTCTTTCGGTGTCGAGCGTTTTAAGCTGCTCTCTGCGGCGGGCGATGTCGTTTTCGATGCACTGCCTTACCTCGTTGGCAAGCTGACCCATAACGGGTCTCTCCTCGGCGGAAAGCTTGCCCATCTGCTTCAAAATGGCGGTAAGCTCGCCCTTTTTGCCGAGCAGATGGACTTTTAAATCGTCAACGGTCTTTATATCGGAGGCGTTCTGTATTTCCGCAAGAGCCTGCTGTCGGATCGTATTTAGCTGCTCTTTCAATGATATCATTCCTTTCTTTTGGGGATCGATAGTACATAAAAATTCTATTTTATCTAATACATTATAGCACAACACTTGTCAAGTTGCAAGAGGTAATTATAAGTTTCGCCGAAATTTTTATAACGATCCGCGATCAAGCAGAAAAACAGCTTGTCGGAAAACGACCGATCCGAGACGTTTTCCGACAAGCCTTTTTATCGAACAGGTTTATTAGCTGCCCAGCCCGAAGCTTACCGACAGGGCGCTGTCTACGCGGTGCATGGCGTCGTTGTCCAGCTCGCCCATTCTTTCCTTAAGCCTTTTTTTGTCTAATGTACGAACCTGCTCCAACAATACGATAG
Organism: Bacteroides sp.; assembly: GCA_023663265.1. Lineage (GTDB taxonomy): Bacteria > Bacillota > Clostridia > Oscillospirales > Ruminococcaceae > Ruminiclostridium_E. The sequence continues at coordinate 11,751 of JAMPHV010000017.1, read as the reverse complement.
AGTCTTTTGCAAGCCCATACCGTTCAGCGTCCAATGTGATATGTGTGGGAAGCTTGGATTTTTCCTTTTGGCTGGTGATAGCCGCCGCGATAACGGTCGGAGAGTGGCGGTTGCCCATATTGTTCTGAACTATAAGCACGGGTCTTACCCCGCCCTGCTCGGAGCCTACCACGGGACTCAGATCGGCGTAATATATTTCGCCTCTTTTTACAGTCATTGTTTTCGATCCTTTCCAAAAATACAGTTTTGTCCGTAATTGCATATCGTAATTGTATTTTTAACCGCTTACGGAAAATTATTCAATCAAGCGTATACTTTATTTTATTATTTCGGGCTTGTTTTGGCTAAAGCAATACTTTCCTTTGACAAAACAAGAAAACAATGCTATAATAAAATTAAATTGCAAATTGCAAATTGCAAATTGTAAATTCGTATCAAGGGGGAATATAACTGTGGAAGCGGAAGCAAGGATATTGGAGGAATATACCGTCGAGGACATCTTCAAGCTCTCGGACGGCGAAAGAGCGGAGCTGATAGACGGGCAGATATACTATATGAGCCCGCCCAATACCAAGCATCAAGATATTTCCATGGAACTCACATACCAAATAAAATCATATATCAATATGAAAAAGGGAAATTGCAAGGTTTATGCCGCTCCGCTTGCGGTATTTCTTAACAAGGACAACAGAAATTACGTTGAACCCGATATTTCCGTTATCTGCGACAAAAGCAAGATCACCGAAAAGGGCTGCAGCGGCGCTCCCGATTGGACCATCGAGATCGTTTCTCCCTCCAGCCGCCGCATGGATTATTACATTAAGCTTTTTAAATACCGCGAAGCGGGCGTAAGGGAGTACTGGATAGTTGATCCCCAAAAGGAGATTACCGCCGTTTATAACTTTGAAAAGGAGACCATGGAGGAATACGCCTTTACCGAGGAAATTCCCGCGGGTATTTATGAGGACCTGTCGGTAACAATTAACAATTGATAATTGATAATTGACAATTATTGTAAATCAGCGTCAAGGGGGAATATAACTGTGGAAGCGGAAGCAAGAATATTGGAAGAATATACCGTCGAGGACATCTTCAAGCTCTCAGACGGCGAAAGAGCGGAGCTGACAGACGGGCAGATATATTATATGAGCCCGCCGAGCGCCACACATCAGAAAATATTGGGAAGGCTTTATCGAAGCATTTCAAGCTATGTCGATTCAAAAAAGGGAGAATGCGAGGTAATGCTGTCGCCCTTTGCCGTGTTCTTGAACAAGGACGACAGAAACTATTTTGAACCCGATCTGTTTGTCGTCTGCGACAAAGACAAGATCACCGAAAAGGGCTGCAGCGGCGCTCCCGATTGGACTATCGAGATCGTTTCTCCCTCCAGCCGCCGCATGGATTATTACATTAAGCTTTTTAAATACCGCGAAGCCGGCGTAAGGGAGTACTGGATAGTCGATCCGCAAAAGGAGACTACCGCCGTTTATAACTTTGAAAAGGAGACTATGGAGGAATACGCCTTTACCGAGGCGATTCCCGCGGGTATCTATGAGGACCTGTCGGTAACAATTAACAATTGATAATTGACAATTGATAATTAAGGAATCGGCTGCGCCGACGGATTTTGAATTTTGCGGGAGCAATAATTTGTGAGTTGTTCGCAAGTTTGATTTTTAAAAAATGCAAAATTTGGTTTTCCTGTAACGCGGTTTTATAAAAGCGGATCGCTGCGACATGAGCTTAAGGTTGAATATTCTCGGGACAAAGCTGTGTTCTTATCGCGTTTTTGTGATATCCTACAAAATGCGCGGCTTTTGACGAAAAAATATTTACGTATAAATTTTGCAAGTTTTGAAAATAAAACTTGCTTTTTTCTTTTGTGTATGCTATACTGTAAATAAACAACACTTAATTTTACAGCAGTTATTGCTCCCCCATCAACAAGCAACTCTGCGGAAAGGGACAGCGTATGAAAAACAGCAAAAACGCCATAAACCCATCAGATTCTTTAAAGTCGCCGAATTTATCAGGCTCGGTCGGCGCGTCGGGCTCCCCCAAGGTCCGCAGCTTATATTCCCCCGCCTTTGAGCACGACAACTGCGGTATCGGCGCGGTGGTGGATATAAAGGGCAGAAAATCTCACGAAACGGTGGAAAAGGCTCTGACGATCGTCGAGACCTTGGAGCACCGCGCGGGCAAGGACGCGGAGGGAAAAACGGGAGACGGCGTGGGAATACTGCTTCAGATATCCCATAAATTCTTTAAAAAAGCCGCCGCCGAGTCGGGCATAGCGCTGGACGGAGAAAGAGATTACGGCGTCGGTATGTTCTTTTTCCCGCAGAACGAGCTGGCGAGAAACCAGGCTAAAAAAATGTTTGAGATAATCGCCGACAAGGAGGGACTCAAAATATTGGGCTGGCGGGTGGTTCCCGCCTGTCCCGAGGTGCTGGGTCAAAGGGCGGCGGAGTGTATGCCCTATATAATGCAGTGCTTCGTAAAAAGACCCGCGGACGTAAGAAAGGGGCTCGACTTCGACCGTAAGCTGTATGTGGCGAGACGCGTTTTCGAGCAGAGCAACGAGGACACCTACGTCGTTTCGCTGTCAAGCCGCACGGTGGTATACAAGGGAATGTTTTTGGTGCAGGACTTAAGGAGATTTTTCCCCGACCTGCGCGACGAGAGCTGCGAAAGCGCCATAGCTATGGTGCATTCCCGCTTTTCCACAAACACCAACCCGAGCTGGCAAAGGGCGCACCCCAACCGTATGATAGTGCATAACGGCGAAATAAACACCATAAAGGGAAACGCCGACAAAATGCTCGCCCGCGAGGAGACTATGAAATCGGAGCACCTTAAAGGCGATCTTGATAAGGTCCTGCCCGTGGTCAACACGGAGGGCAGCGACTCCGCCATGCTGGACAACACCCTCGAGTTTCTTGTTATGAGCGGCATGGAGCTTCCTCTTGCCGTTATGATAACCATTCCCGAGCCTTGGGACAACAACGAGACCATAAGCAAGGCGAAGCGGGATTTTTATCAGTATTACGCCACAATGATGGAGCCCTGGGACGGACCCGCGTCGATACTGTTCAGCGACGGCGACATTATGGGCGCGGTGCTTGACCGCAACGGACTGAGACCCTCGCGCTACTATATCACCAAGGACGGTCTTCTGATACTTTCCTCCGAGGTGGGAGCTTTAGAGATAGACCCCGCCGAGATAGTGACCAAAGAAAGACTGCGCCCGGGAAAAATGCTGCTGGTGGATACCGTTCAAGGGCGGGTGATAGACGACGACGAGCTTAAGGAAAGCTACGCCTCGAGGCAGCCCTACGGCGAATGGCTGGACGGCAATCTTATCAAGCTGTCCCAGCTTAAAATACCCAATATGAAGGTGGAGGATCACCCTTACGAGGAAAGAAAGCGGCTGATGAAAGCGTTCGGGTACACCTACGAGGACGTTATGACCTCCATTCTCCCCATGGCGAAAACGGGAGCGGAAAGCATTGCCGCAATGGGCGCCGACAGCCCCTTAGCTGCCCTGTCCTCTCAGCCTCAGCCCCTGTTCAACTATTTTAAGCAGCTTTTCGCCCAGGTGACCAATCCTCCCATAGACGCCATACGCGAGGAGGTGGTCACCTCAGCCACGGTTTACATCGGCGAGGACGGCAATATTTTGGAGGAACGCCCCGAAAACTGTCAGGTCATAAAAATACAGAATCCTATCCTTACCAACACCGATATGCTTAAGATCAAAAATATGAAGGCGAACGGCTTTAAGGTGGCGGTAATACCCATTCTTTACTATAAAAACACCTCTCTCAAAAAAGCGCTCAACCGCCTTAATTTGGAAGCGGACAAGGCACACAGCGACGGCGCGAATATCCTTATCCTGTCCGACAGGGGAGTGGACGAAAACCATGTCGCAATTCCCTCGCTGCTGGCAGTTTCCGCCCTGCATCAGCATTTGGTGGTCACAAAGAAAAGGACCTCCCTGGCGGTAATACTGGAAAGCGGCGAGCCGCGCGAGGTGCACCATTTTGCGGCGCTTTTGGGCTACGGCGCCAGCGCGGTAAATCCCTATCTTGCGCAGGAGGCTATACAAAGCCTTATCGCCCGCGACCTTCTGGACAAGGATTACTACGCGGCGGTGGAGGACTACGATAACGCCGTGCTTCACGGGATAGTGAAAATAGCCTCAAAAATGGGGATAAGCACCATACAGTCCTATCAAGGCTCTCAGATATTCGAGGCGATAGGAATAAGCAGAGAGGTGATCGACGCTTACTTTACGGGCACCGTAAGCCGCGTGGGAGGGATAAGCCTTAAGGATATCGAAAGAAACGTGGATCGTCTTCACACCATGGCGTTCGACCCGCTGGGGCTCAAGACCGACGACGCGCTGGACAGCAGGGGGAGCCACAAATTCAGAAGCGGCAAGGAGGAGCACCTTTATAACCCTCAGACCATACATCTTTTGCAGCAGGCGGCAAGAACGGGCGATTACAAGCTTTATAAGCAGTACTCCCATATGATGAACGAGGAGATGAGCCCCGTCAATTTAAGAGGGCTTATGGACTTTAAATTCCCCGAAAAGGGCATAGACATAAGCGAGGTGGAAAGCGCTGACAGCATAGTGCGCCGCTTTAAAACGGGGGCTATGAGCTACGGCTCCATTTCCGAGGAGGCTCACGAGACCCTTGCCATAGCCATGAACACGCTTCACGGACGTTCAAATTCGGGCGAGGGCGGCGAAAGCGACGAAAGATTGGACAGCAGGGGCACAAAAAACAACCGATGCTCCGCCATAAAGCAGGTAGCCTCGGGGCGCTTCGGCGTTACCTCCAAATATTTAAACAGCGCCGACGAGATACAGATAAAAATGGCGCAGGGCGCAAAGCCTGGCGAGGGGGGACATCTTCCCGGGAAAAAGGTCTATCCTTGGATAGCAAAGACCCGCCACTCCACTCCGGGCGTGGGGCTTATATCGCCGCCTCCTCACCACGATATTTATTCCATAGAGGATCTGGCGCAGCTTATATACGACCTTAAAAACGCCAATAAGGAGGCGAGGATAAGCGTCAAGCTTGTTTCCGAATGCGGCGTCGGCACCGTTGCGGCGGGGGTAGCCAAGGCGGGCGCCTCGGTCATTCTGATAAGCGGCTATGACGGCGGCACGGGCGCGGCTCCGCGAAGCAGCATATACAATGCGGGGCTCCCCTGGGAGCTGGGTCTTGCGGAAGCGCATCAGACCCTTATTATGAACGGGCTGCGCGACAAGGTGGTCATAGAAACGGACGGCAAGCTGATGACGGGACGCGACGTGCTTACGGCGGCTCTTTTGGGAGCCGAGGAGTACGGCTTCGCCACTGCGCCGCTGGTAACTCTCGGCTGCGTTATGATGAGAGTGTGCAATCTGGACACCTGCCCCTTCGGCGTGGCAACGCAGAATCCCGAGCTCAGAAAGCGTTTTGCGGGCAAGCCCGAATACGTTATAAACTTTATGAGATTCGTTGCCGAGGAGCTGAGGGAATATATGGCGCGTCTCAGTATAAGAACCGTTGACGAGCTGGTGGGCCGCGTCGATCTGCTGAAGCGGAGAGAGGGGCTGGACAGCCGCGGCGAGGAACTCGATCTGTCCGCGGTTATCGCGCCCTCCAAGGAGTTTGTTTCCCGCGAAATAAAATACAGCGGCAAAAAGCCGTACGATTTTAAGCTGTCGGAGACCGTTGACGAAAAAATTCTGCTTAAGGAATTTTCGGGAGCGATAAAAAGCGGCAAGCCCAAGACCGCGGAGATAAAAATAAAAAATACCGACAGAGCATTGGGCACCATATTGGGCAGCGAGATCACCAAGCGCTGCAAAAGCGTTCCTGCCGAGGACACCTACAGGGTGATCTGCCGCGGCGCGGGCGGTCAGAGCTTCGGCGCGTTTATCCCCTCGGGGCTTACCTTAGAGCTTATCGGCGACAGCAACGACTATTTCGGCAAGGGCTTATCCGGCGGAAAGCTTACGGTAAAGCCGCCCAAGGAAAGCGCGTTCAAGGCGGAGGACAACATAATCATCGGAAACGTCGCCCTCTACGGCGCCACAAGCGGCAAGGCGTTTATAAACGGCGCGGCGGGAGAGCGCTTCTGCGTAAGAAACAGCGGCGCGACGGCGGTAGTCGAGGGCGTGGGCGACCACGGCTGCGAGTATATGACGGGCGGAAGAGCCGTTATTTTGGGAAAAACGGGCAAAAACTTCGCGGCGGGCATGAGCGGAGGCATCGCCTACGTGCTGGACGAGGACAGGGACCTTTATCTTAAGCTGAACAAGGAAATGGTAAGCAGCGGAGAGGTAAAGGAAAAATACGATATATTGGAGCTTAGGGAGCTTATCGAGGAACACGTAAGGGAAACCGGCTCCGAAAAGGGACAGCGTATTCTCGATAATTTTGACGAATATCTTCCCAAATTCAAGCGCATTATCCCTCACGACTACAAAAAAATAACCGCCGCCATAACGGAATTTCGCGAAAAGGGCTTGACCGAGGAGCAGGCGCAGATCGAAGCCTTTTACAGCGTGGTAAATTCAAAATAAAAAAGGAGAACGATATGGGAAAGCCCACAGGATTTCTTGAATACAAGCGCTTGGACGCCGAGGCTCTTTCGGCGGAGGAGCGTATCAAAAGCTTTGACGAGTTTCACATACCCTTGTCGGGAGAAAAGCAGAGGGAGCAGGGGGCGCGCTGTATGGCGTGCGGAGTGCCCTTTTGCCAGTCGGGCATGACGATAGGGGGAATGGCGAGCGGCTGCCCCTTAAACAATCTTATCCCCGAATGGAACGATCTGATATATACGGGCAATTACGAGCAGGCCTACAACCGCCTTAAAAAAACCAACAACTTTCCCGAATTTACGGGAAGAGTATGCCCCGCGCTATGCGAATGCGCCTGCACCTGCGGCGTGCACGGCGACCCCGTGACGGTCAAGCAGAACGAATACGGGATAATCGAATACGCTTACGAGCGGGGCTATGCCGAGGCGAAAATACCCGAGGTGCGCACGGGAAAAAGGGTCGCCGTTATAGGCTCGGGTCCCTCGGGGCTTGCGGCGGCGGATCAGCTTAACCAAAGGGGGCACTCGGTGACCGTGTTCGAGCGCAGCGACCGAGTCGGCGGTCTGCTGATGTACGGCATACCGAATATGAAGCTGGAAAAGCGTATCGTAGAGAGAAAGATCGAGATAATGAAGCGGGAGGGGATCGTCTTCGAGGTGAACTCCGACGTGGGAAAAAACGTCGAAGCGGCAAAGCTCCTGACGGATTACGATATTGTAATTTTAGCCTGCGGCGCTTCACAGCCCCGCGATATCACGGCGGAGGGCAGAGACGCAGGCGGCATATACTTTGCGGTGGATTTTCTGACCTCCACCACCAAAAGTCTGCTGGACGGCGGGCTTGAGGAGGGCTCCTTCATCAGCGCCAAGGACAAAAACGTTGTGATAATCGGCGGCGGCGATACGGGCAACGACTGTGTGGGCACCGCGGTGCGCCACGGAGCAAAAAGCGTGGTCCAGCTTGAAATGATGCCAAAGCTGCCCGACGCGAGAGCCGAAAACAATCCATGGCCTCAATGGGCAAGGGTATGCAAGACCGATTACGGACAGGAGGAGGCGGCGGCGGTATACGGCGGCGATCCCCGCGTTTATCAGACCACCGTCAAGGAGTTCAAAAAGGACAAAAAGGGTAATTTGAAGGAGCTTGTTTTGGTGAAGCTGGAGCCTGTTAAGGACAAGAAAAGCGGGCGCGCCGTTATGACCGAGGTAAAGGGAAGCGAGTACACGATAAAAGCGGATATGGCGCTTATAGCCGCGGGATTCTTGGGCAGCCAGTCCTACGTTTCAAACGCCTTCGGAGTGGAAACCGACGGCAGGAGCAACGTTAAAACCGAGATCGGAAAATATTCCACCAACGTTCCCAAGGTTTTTGCCTGCGGAGATATGCACAGAGGACAATCGTTAGTGGTTTGGGCGATAAAGGAGGGAAGAGAGTGCGCGAGAGAGGCGGACGAGGCGCTGGTGGGGTACAGTAATTTGTGATGCGGCAGATAAATAACCGTTTAAAAAGCGGTCTTACGCTTTTTAAACGGTTATTTTTTACAGATTATTTATTTTCCGTCAAAATAACCTCGAAGTCGAGGGTTTGGCTTCTGATCTTGCTTCCGAAATATCCGTTTCCGTCGGAGGAGGCTCTCGAGACGGTGACCGTTATCTTGTCGCCCGCGGACATTCCCTTGGTGATGGTCTGAACGTCGGTAACGCTGGATACCTGAGTGCCGTTTACCTTAATGATAACGTCGCCTATCTGAAGTCCGCTGGAGGCGACGGGAGCGTCGCGGTTTATATCGGTTACCAACAGTCCCGCCGCGGATAAGCCGTATATCTGCGCGGTGTACTGGTTCACCTGGAGGGTGGTGATGCCGAGCGCGGGTCTTCCCGTAACGTAGCCGTAGTTTATGAGATCGCTGATAACGGGCTTGGCTTCGTTTATGGTGATGGCAAAGCCCAAGTTTTCAATGCTGCTGTCCTCTGCGACAAGCTTTGAGTTTACAATGCCTATCACGTTGCCGTACATATCGAACAGACCGCCGCCCGAGTTGCCGGGGTTTATCGCCGCGTCCGTCTGAATGGAGCTCAGCTCGTAGCCCTTTTCCGAGGCGTAGCGGTTAAGTCCCGAAATAATGCCTCTTGTAAAGGAATTGTTAAGTCCCGCGGGATTGCCGATAGCGGCGACGTCCTGTCCTATTCTGAGGCTGTCGCTGTCGCCGAGAGGCGCGGCGGTAAACATCTGCTCGCGGCTGACCTTAAGCACCGCCAGGTCGGTAGCGCTGTCGGAGCCTACCAGCACCGCCTCGATCTCTTCCTCGTCGCTGTATTTGTCGGTTATTATTATCGAAACCTTGTCGGCACTGTCCACAACGTGGTAGTTTGTGATGATGTAGCCGTCGGTGGTGAAGATGACCCCGCTGCCCGTTCCGTATTTTACGTAATCCGTATCGGCGTCCGAATAGCCGTTGTTTAAAATGTAGTTGTTGACCACTACCACGCTTTCGCTCACCTTGTCGAACAGGTCCTCGTAGCTGTAAAGGCGAGTGGTGTTGATATTCGCCATATTTTCGAGAGAGGACAGATCGTCGCTTACCTCGACCTCGGGCTTTACGTATTCGGGGGTAGTTGCGGGCGTTTCGACCGGTACGTCGGAAACGTCACCCTCGTCGGAAGTCCCGGGGGCGGGGGCATCGCCGGGTGTTTTGTGCTCGTTATAGGCGGGCGAGCCGCCGTCTATCCTGCTTGCCAAATAGGAGCCGCCGAAGCCGCTGACGCTGCCGAATACCACGGCAGCCGCGATAACGCCCACAATAAGCCCCGTGCTTGTTTTCTTTTTCTTAGGGGGCTTTGGGGGCTCCTGATTGGGGTACTGCCCATACTGACCGTTGGGGTCGGTGGTAAAATTATAGGGAGGCTGATAACCGTTGTTTTCGTACATATGAATTACTTCCTTTCATAATTCTTGTTCTCGGATCGGACTTGAGTAAGACATAAGGCTCCGTCCCGTCGGCGCCGCGCCGACCCTCTTTGCTTCTACGGTTGAATTATAATATTTCATTGTGAAAAAAACGTGTCTGAAAATTTAAGCGTTGGTAAAAGTGAGGGGAAAAGAACGGGGAGAAATGTGACGGATCGAAGATTACTCGCACCCCAGCGCGATCCCGCACTCGATCCTTTTCTTCTGCATTTCGCACGCCAGCCTGTTGGGTATCTGCACGTCGCCCTCATACTGAAAGGAATTGGCGTTGCAGCCGCCCGAGCAGTAAAACCTTGCCCAGCATTCGGAGCAGCCTTTCTTGCTGTAAATATGGGTTTTCGCAAAATAATCCTTGATCCCCGAGTCTATTATGCCGTCAAATATGTTGCCCATTTTCCAGTCCTCCATACCTACGAACTGGTGACAGGGATAAACGTCGCCGTCGGGAGTTACCGCCACATATTCGTTTCCGCAGCCGCAGCCTCTCAATCTTTTTACGGCGCAGGGACCTTGATTCAGATCGATCTTGAAATGGAAAAAGTTAAATTTATCGGGGTCGTTTTTTATGAGCTCGTAAAGCCTGTCGTACTCGTCAAAAATCCTCGGCAGGTCCTCCTCGGTCAGCGCATAGGGGTATTTTTCATCGGTCACCACAGGCTCTGCGGAAAGCTGCTTAAAGCCCAGCTCCGCCATATGCAGAACGTCGTCGGCAAAATCGAGGTTGTATTTGGTAAAGGTGCCTCTGATATAATAGTCGGTACGTCCCTCCTTGGTGCGTCCCTCCACCAGCTTCTTAAACTTAGGCACGATCACATCGTAGCTGCCCTTGCGGTTGGGGGTGACCCTAATGCGGTCGTTAACGTCCTTTCTTCCGTCCAAGGACAGAACGCAGTTTGACATCTCGCGGTTGATATACTCAGTTTTTTCGTCGTCCAGCAGCATACCGTTGGTGGTAATGGTGAAGCGGAAGCGCTTCCCATGCTGTTTTTCAATGCTGCGGGCATAATCCACCGTCTGCACCACCGTGTCCCAAGCCATAAGCGGCTCGCCGCCGAAAAAGTCCAGCTCCAGATTTTCTCTGCCGTAGGATTTTTCGATAAGAAAATCGATAGCCTTTTTTCCCGTTTCGGGGGACATTATTTTTCTGCCCGTTCCGAAATCTCCCGTTTCCGCGAAGCAGTATTCGCACCTTAGGTTGCAGTCATGGGAAACGTGCAGGCACATAGCCTTAATGGGCGCGTTCAGCGTTTTGTCCGCATACTGTCTGTACTCGTCCTCGGAAAACAGCATTTTTTCCTCGTAAAGCTGTTCCAGCTCCTCCAAGCACTCGCTTATCTCCTCTATATCGTATTCGGGCAGTCTTTCCTTTAATTCCGCGGCAGTGATCCCAAGACCGTCTCCGCCCTTTTCGGGACGGATAAAATCAAGCATTTTATAGATCGTTTCATCGACCAAATGCACTCCCCCGCTGTTTATGTCAAGAACGATATATTTATCGCCTTGTTTATATTTATGTATTCTCGATTCCATTTATCGATCCTTCCTGATATTATACTGTCAAGCTTATTCGTTTATCGATATTATGGCGAAAAACACGACCCGTTTCCGACGGATCGTGTTTTTTACAGCCCTTGATGTTAGCTGCTGATTACTTATTGGCTTCGCAGGACTGGTTGGCAACAGTGCAGGAGGTCTTGCACGCTGATTGGCAGGAGGTCTGGCACTTGCCGCAGCCGCCCTTTGCAGCCGTTTCCTTAAGATTAGCCTTGTTTACCGTTTTAATGTGCTTCATATTTTTAATTCCTTTCGTTTGCCGGTTTGGTTATCAATATCAATTATATCATATAACGGATCGTTTTGCAAGAGCTAAAAGGGTCAATATCGCTTAAAATTTACGAAAAATTTCAATTATATTTGATTTAAGTTTCCCCAAAATTCAAAGCAGAAAATCGAAAAATCGTTATGACAAAAGGAAAGCGCACATCTTAAAATGAAAACAAGCATTGAATAAAAAGCAGAATGAGCCTTAAATAAAGCTTAATAAATCATTATAAAACATCGGCAGTTATAATTCTAAGCGACTGCATTTTTAAAAAACGAAATACCGACTTATATTCTAAAACTACTTCCAAAGCGGGGAAAAGGGGGTGGGAGGGGGATAAGGAAGGGATTCTTAAGGT
>JAMPHV010000016.1 GCA_023663265.1 Bacteroides sp. | reverse complement strand
TTTGGTGTCACCTTAAGCCCCGCGGGAGGCGCGCTGCTCTCGCTTCCGAGAATAAGAGAACATCACATAATATGAATTTTTAAGAATTAGTAAATCACACTTTTATAAAAATCAAGTGTTATATTAAGCGCAATTATTAAAAGGGTTTTTGGGGAAACTTAAAGGTTATTTCCGTTTATTCCATAGTAACATCATCACCAAGCTTTTTATAATCCGCAAGGAGTGTGTTTATCAGCTCGGAGAGCCTTGCGGTCGGTCTTTCAAAAAAGATGTTGTCGATATAGATTATATGGTAATTAATGACCGCGTCAAGCTGAGATAAAACCTCGTCCTCCAACAGATCGGCTCTTGAGTATTTGCTGTTCAGCAGAATAACGTCGGGAGGGGTATCCAAAAGCTGCTGCTTGTCGTAGCCGTAGCCTGTGCCCTCCTTGGCGGCATTTGTGCCGAAGCAGGACAGGACCGCGCTTTCAAAGGTGTTCCCGCCCGCAACGGAAAGGTTTTCGGTAACGTAAACAAATTTTCCGATATTTACCGCCTCCGTATTTCCCAAAAGCTTGGATATGCCCGAATAAGCCTCCTCGCCCCTTTCAATGCCGGTGAACATTCCCTCGTATATCAAGCCCAAGGCGTTGTATACGGAAGCGAAGCCCTCGAGAGTGGTGGGCGCGGGGATTATAAGCGTAGCTATTCCAGCCTGCTCCATAGTAAAAATGTCCTTGGAGGCTATGGGCGTGGAGGTGATGACCAAATTGGGCATCAGGTCCGTTATGGCGTTTATATCGGGATTTGCGGTGCTTCCCACGTTCCTTGCGGAAAGTATTTCCTCGGGATATTGACAGTAGCCGCTTCTTCCGATGACCGAAGCTCCGTAGCCCATCTCAAAAATTATTTCCCCAATGGCGGGAGAAAGACAAACCACCCTTTCGGGCTTGGCGGCTATCTCAACGTCGTTTATCGTAATGGGGTAAGGCTCGGGCTCCGCCTCGGCGGTCGTCGTTTCGGTCTCGACGGTAGGCTGCTCCTCTTCCCTTTTGCAGGCGGAAAAAGTCGTTAAAACCACTGCGGTCAGAAAACAGCAAAGTATTTTTTTGATATTTATCATATTTTTTCGATCCCTTCTATGCGGGTATTATCAATCGTCAAGAGATAATCCCAGCGTAAGCCTGCCCTCGAGCATATCCACATACTGTCGGGCTATTCTCGGGGAACGTCCGCCGCGCTTGAGAGCGAAACGCTCAACGCCCGCCGCAAAGGCTTCCTCGTCAAGATTTATTCCTCTGTCCAAGGCTATTTTTCTTGCTATGTCAACAAACTGCTCCTTATTGGGAGCCGTAAAGGTAACAAATAAGCCGAACCTCTCCGACAGGGACATATTGTCGTCCACCGCGTCGCTTTTGTGAACATAGTTTTCCACGCGGTTGGCGGCTGTCTCCTTTATGATATGGCGGCGGTTGGTAGTGGCATAAATAAGCACATTGTCGGGCTTTGCGGTCAGAGAGCCCTCAAGCGCCTGCTTAAGCACAAAAAATCCGTCGTCGTCCTCGGAAAAGCACAGATCGTCTATAAATACGATAAAATGGAGCGGAACCGAGGAAAGTCTTTCATATAAGCCGAAAATGGCAGATATCTGCCTTTTGTCGAGCTGAACTATCCTAAGCGTCGGATATTCGTTCAGCAGCGCCTTTATGGTGCTGGATTTTCCCGTTCCCCTGTCGCCGTACAGAAGGACGTTGCTTGCGGGCTTATTGTTGATAAAGCAATAGGTGTTGTCAACGATCTGCTTTCTCTGAGCCTCGTACCGCTTGAGGTCCGAAAGCCGTATGGGATCGGGCTTAGCCACGGGTACAAGCCTTTTTTCCGAATCAAGGCAGCTGAAAGCCTTATAGCGTGCAAATATCCCGCTTCCGTTTTCGGCGCAGCGGTCGATAAAATACTCCGCGGTATAGGCAAATTCGCCTTTTTCGTATTCGGGAAGCGCGGACATATCTCTGCCCACGGTCTCCGAAAGGTATTTTTTTATATCCGAGGCTTTGAGCCCGCATATCTCCTTTATTCTTTCAATGTCGTAGCTTATCGCCGACAATATGCGGAGGTCCTTTTCCTTAACATACCTTTCGATCAGCGGCTGCTCCGAATAAATGAGAGTATCGTGAACATATCCGCTCAGTGTTTTATTGTTTAAAAGCAGCGTTTTGCAAAGCTCGGTATATGAATTTACCGCCTTTTCCTTTCCCGACTGTATTCCGCGGTAGGCGCGCAAAAATTCGCTGTCGTTTATTTCAAAGGAAAAGAAATCCTCTGCGGAAGGCAATTTCATTTTCGTTACCGTCCTTTCGTAATTATAATCGTCCGATTATCCCGTAAAACCTCGTCCTTAAGCCTTAAGAAATCGTCTATGGAGGAAAGAGAGCCGCATTTGTTCCTGTACTGCGCGGCGTTGGATATGCCCTTCATATACCATACGGCGTGCTTTCTCGCCTCCCGCATACCCGTTGCCTCGCCCTTAAGGCTTACGATAAGCCTTATATGCTCGTCAAGGACCTCCAGCCTTTCCTCAAGGCTTTTTTCGGGCAGCAGCTCCCCCGTTTCAAAATAGTGTCTTATCTCCTCAAAGACCCACGGTCTGCCGTAGCTGCCTCTTCCTATCATAACAAGGTCGCAGCCTGTTTCCTTATACATTTTTTCGCAGCTTAACGGGTCGGCAACGTCTCCGTTTCCGATAACGGGAATGTTCACCGCTTCCTTTACCCCCGCAATGGCTTCCCAATCGGCTTGTCCGCTGTACATCTGCGTTTTTGTCCGTCCGTGCACCGTCACCGCGGCGGCTCCGCTGTCCTCGGCGATCATTGCCGCTTCGGAAGCGTTGACCGTGCCGCCGTCCCAGCCCAGCCGCAGCTTTACCGTAACGGGTATATCCGTGGCGGATCTTACCGCCTTTACCAGCTCGCCTATCAGCTTCGGTTCCTTCATAAGCGCCGAGCCCGCTCCCGTGTTTACCACCTTGGGCACGGGACAGCCGCAGTTTATATCGATGATATCGGGCTTGTAGGCTTCCGCGATTCTTGCCGCTCTTGAAAAAAATTCGGGCTCGCTCCCGAAAAGCTGGACCGCCATAGGACGCTCCTCTTGCGTGACAGTAAGCAGAGACGCGCTTTTCCTGTCGGTGTAGCACAAGCCCTTGCAGCTTGCCATTTCGGCGCAGACCAAAGCCGCGCCGTATTTTTTCGCCGTCAAACGGTAAGCGGTATCCGCCATTCCCGCCATTGGGGCAAGGGCGGCTGTTTTCTCTATTTTTACGTTTCCTATCCTAATATAATCCATCACTTATTTTTATGCTTAGCCTGATCCTTGGCTCTGAGCTCGTTGTTCAAAATGCGCTTTCTGATGCGTATATTCTGCGGCGTCACCTCCACCAGCTCGTCGCCGCCTATAAATTCCAGGCTTTCCTCAAGGCTCATGCGCTTGTAGGGCACAAGTCTGAGCGCTTCGTCGCTGCCGCTGGCTCTTGTGTTGGTGAGATGCTTTTTCTTGCAGACGTTGATGTTTATATCTCCGGCCTTAGGCGAAACGCCTACCACCATGCCCTCGTACACCTCTGTTCCCGCGTCTATGAAAAGCTGTCCCCTGTCTTGAACGTTAAAGAGCCCGTAAGCGCTGGCGGTGCCTGTCTCAAAAGCAACAAGCGAGCCCGTGGTGCGGGTGGGTATCTCTCCCATATAGGGCTGATATCCGTCAAAAACGGTATTCATGACCCCCTCGCCCTTGGTATCGGTCAAAAACTCGCTCTTATACCCGAAAAGTCCTCTTTCGGGAATGATAAATTCAAGACGGGTGCGGCTGCCCACGGGATTCATGGAGACCATTTCTCCCTTGCGCACGCCCATTTTGCTCATAACCGCCCCTACCGATTCGTTGGGCACGTCTATGACAAGTCTTTCCATAGGCTCGCACCTTACCCCGTCAATTTCCTTATACAGTACGCGGGGAGTGCTTACCGACAGCTCGTAGCCCTCTCTCCTCATGGTCTCTATCAATATCGAAAGGTGCATCTCGCCTCTGCCCGCCACGTCGAAGCTGTCGGTGGTATCGCTGTCCCCGACCCTTAAGGAAACGTCCTTTAAAAGCTCGCGGTGAAGCCTTTCGCGTATTTGTCGCGAGGTGACGAACTTGCCCTCCTTGCCCGCAAAGGGACTGTCGTTTACCGAGAAGGTCATTTCAACGGTGGGCTCGGATATTTTAACAAAGGGCAGCGGCTCGGGAGCGTTAACGGAGCATACGGTTTCGCCGATGGTGATGCTCTCTATTCCGCTGAACGCCACGATATCGCCTACCGTCGCTTCCTCAACGGCGGTTTTTCCCAAGCCGTCAAACTGATAAAGGCTCACTATCTTGGCGCGGTAGGGAGCCGTCCTGTTGTGATGATCGCAGACCGCGACCTCTTGATTTACCCTTATTTTGCCTCTTTCAACGCGTCCCACGGCTATTCTGCCGACATAGTCGTTATAATCTATAGAAGAAACAAGAAGCTGGAGCTCGCCGTTTTCGTCCCCCTCGGGGGCGGGGATATGCTCGACTATTTTGTCAAAAAGCGGCACGAAGTTATCGCCCATATCGTCGGGATTATAAGAGGAGCAGCCCATTCTTCCCGAGCAGAACACAACGGGGCTGTCAAGCTGTTCCTCGGTGGCATCCAGGTCGAGAAGGAGCTCCAGGACCTCGTTTACCACCTCCTTGTTCCTTGCGTCCGGGCGGTCGGTCTTGTTTACGACAACGATTATTTTGTGTCCCAGCTCCAAAGCCTTTTGAAGCACGAAGCGGGTCTGGGGCATGGTGCCCTCGAAGCTGTCCACCAACAGCAGAACGCCGTTCACCATTTTCAGTATGCGTTCCACCTCGCCCGAAAAATCGGCATGCCCGGGGGTGTCCACTATATTTATCTTAATATCCTTGTAGTATACCGAGGTGTTTTTGGCGAGTATCGTTATGCCTCTTTCCCGCTCAAGGTCGTTGCTGTCCATTACACGCTCTACGGTGGCTTGGTTCTCGCGGTACACGCCGCCCTGCTTCAGCATTTCGTCCACAAGCGTGGTTTTGCCGTGGTCAACGTGCGCTATAATGGCTATGTTTCTTAAATCTTCTCTTATCAAGGCTGTTTCCTCTTTTCTTTTGCTCTTTCTGTTTTGCTGTTTATGTCCTAAAACTATATTATACTCCTTTTTTTGACAATTAGATAGGTACTTTTTCAATAATCTTGTTTTTTTCTTTGGATAAGTAATTGGAAAAATTGCACAATATATCCGATATGGTATTAAAGGCTTGTCCCACGCATAAATATAAACGAAAAAAACAGCGGGAGAGTCTCCCCCGCCGTTTTCTCAGGAACTCGATCGGTCAGCGGCGCTGATCAGCAGCCGCAGCCGCAGTCGTTGTTGCCGCATCCGCTGTTATTGCCGCAGCCACAGCCGCCGTTGCTGTTGGAGTATGCGCTTCCGCCGCATCCGCCGCAGGTGAAGAGAAGAATAAGGATTATGATCCAGCAGCAGTTGTTGTTACCAAACATATTGGTTGCCTCCTTAATGATTATATTGTTTTGAAACGTTTCATACTACAATATATGTCGAAGCGTTTTTTGTGTTACTCAAGGAAGCGTTGATTAAATCGCCCCGCTCGATGTATTGCGCTGCGCTTTATAAGCGTTTCCCCAAAAAAGAAAGGAAAATGAAAATGATCGAATTCAGCGGATTTACCGAAAAAGCCAATACGGCTCTGAACAGCTCTATCAAGACCGCCTCCTCTATGGGGCACACCTATGTGGGAAGCGAGCACATTTTATGCGGGCTTTTATGCGACGAAAGCGGAGCCGCGGGACATATCCTGCAAAAGCAGGGCATAAGCCGCGACGGCGTTATAAACAAGCTTAAGCAGTCGGTAGGGAGCGGTATTCCCACCAACCTGGGAATAACCGATTTTACACCGAGAAGCAAGCGAATACTTGAAAACGCTTTAACGGAGGCGCGAAAGGAAAATTCCTCCTTTGTGGGAACGGAGCATATCCTGTACGCGATGCTGACGGACGAGGAGTGCTACGGAAGCATTTTTCTGAAAGAAATGGGAGTCGATATAGCGGGAAGCATAAAGGACTGCGCGGGAGGAAAAAAAGAAAGCCCCATGCCCTTTACCAAGCGCCGCTCAAAATCGGACGGGCTTATGAACAGGTACGGAAGAGATCTTACCGCCATGGCGGAGCAAAATTTGATCGATCCCGTGTTTTGCCGCGAATACGAGATACAAAGAATGATACAGACGCTTCTGCGCCGCCGCAAGAATAATCCCTGTCTGATAGGCGAGAGCGGCGTGGGCAAAACGGCGGTGGCGGAGGGCTTGGCGCTTAAGATCGCCTCGGGCGATGTGCCCGATATGCTGAAAAGCAAGAGCATTTTTATGCTGGATATCACCTCTATGATCGCGGGAGCCAAGTACCGCGGAGATTTCGAGGAACGGGTAAAATCCGTCATGGAGGAGGTCATAAGAGATAAGGACACGATACTTTTTATTGACGAAATACACAATATCGTCGGCGCGGGCGCGGCGGAGGGCGCGATAGACGCCGCCAATATCCTTAAGCCCCTGCTGGCAAGGGGAGAAATACAGCTTATCGGCGCGACCACCGTGGACGAATACCGCCGATATATCGAAAAGGACGGCGCTCTTGAACGGCGTTTTCAGCCCATCAAGGTGGAGGAGCCCAACGAAGAGGCGGCGGAAAAAATACTTTTGGGATTAAAGGACAAGTACGAGGCTCACCATAAAATAAAAATAAGCGACAAAGCCATAACGGAAGCGGTAAGGCTGTCGGTGAGGTATATAAACGACCGACGTCTCCCCGACAAGGCGATAGACATTATAGACGAGGCGGCGGCAGGTCAGAGATTAAAAAGCTTTTCGGAAAACCCCGCCGTGAAAAAGCTGGAGGAAAAGCTGAGATCCTGCCGCGAGGAAAAAAAGAAAACCGTAGAGGCGCAGGATTTTGAAAAGGCGGCGGAGCTGAGAGACGAGGAGCAGGCGCTGGAGGAGCTTATCGAGGACGAAAGAAACAGCCATGCGGGCAGAGGAGAAAATTACAACACCGTTGACGAAAACGCCGTATGCGAGATAGTTTCCAAATGGAGCGGCATTCCCGTTGGAAAAATAACCTCCGAGGTATCGAGGCTGCTTGTCAATTTGGAGGACGAGCTTAAAAAGGAGGTAATCGGGCAGGATAAGGCGGTCGAAACGGTGGTAAAAGCGGTAAAGCGCGGAAGAGTGGGCTTAAAGTCCCCTAACCGTCCTATCGGCTCCTTTATATTTTTGGGACCCACGGGCGTCGGAAAAACGCAGCTTTGCAAAAGTCTCGCCAAGGCTCTGTTCGGCAGCGAAAAAGCCGTTATACGTCTCGATATGTCCGAATATATGGAAAAGCACTCGGTGTCCAAGCTTATAGGCTCGCCTCCCGGCTATGTGGGCTTCGAGCAGGGCGGGAAATTCACGGAGGAGGTAAGACAAAAGCCCTATTCGGTCATAATGCTCGATGAAATAGAAAAGGCTCATCCCGATCTCTTCGATCTGCTTTTGCAGGTGCTGGAGGACGGCATACTGACCTCCGCGGACGGAAAAACCGTAAGCTTCGCCAATACGGTCATTATAATGACGGGAAACGTAGGAGCGAGAGAAATAACGGAGAAGCGGGTAAATATGGGCTTTGGAGCGGAAAATGAAAACAGCCTGACCAGGGAGAGGGTACAGGCTGAGCTGAAAAAAATGTTTAAGCCCGAATTTCTCAACCGCGTAGACGAAACGGTGATCTTTGAGCCGCTGTCCGCCGAGGCTTCAAAAAAAATCTGTCGGCTTATGCTGGACGATCTGTCCGACAGAGCGGAAAATGCGGGCATAAAGCTTTCCTATACCGAAAACGCGGTAAGCGGGCTTTCGGCGAAGGGCTACGACAAGGTCTACGGAGCCAGACCCTTAAGAAGATTGGTGGTCGCGCAGGCCGAGGATAAATTGGCGCAGCTTATGGCGGAGGGAAAGATAAAAAGCGGCGACAAAGCGGTGCTTGACTTTGACGAGGAGGTAACGGTGAGCAGAGCTTAGAGCTTATTAAATTATATCAAGCTCCTTAAGCCTTCGGTAAAGCTCAGCCACGGGAAGCCCCATAACGGTATAGTAATCTCCCTCTATCCCCTTGACGAGCAGGGCGCCCTTTTCCTGTATACCGTAAGCGCCCGCCTTGTCCATCGGCTCGCCCGTTTTTATATACTCCCGTATCTCGCTTTCCGAAAGGGGGTAAAATTCCACCCGCGTCTCTTGGGAAAAGGAAAGCCTTGTCCTCCCGCCCACCGCTGCCGCCACGGCGGTGATCACCGTGTGCTTTTTTCCCGAAAGCAGGGAAAGCATTCCCGCGGCGTCGGCTGCGTCCTTGGGCTTCCCTAAGGGGGTATTGCCGTAAAACACCATGGTATCGGCGCCTATGACCGCTTTGTCGGGATATTTTGCGGAAATATGCTCCGCCTTTCGTACCGCAAGAGCCTTTACCGCCTCGGCGGGGTCAAGAGCGGTATCGAGGTCCTCCGCGCAGTCTGCGGGAATTACCTCAAAGTCCTCCCGTATCAGCTTCAAAAGCTCCCTCCGTCTCGGGGAGCCGCTGGCAAGAATCAGCTTCACTTGTTTATCTCCCGTTCTCCGTACTTATTCCGATAATTTTCTATACACTGTCGTATGACCTCGAGAGCCGCCTTTTGCCCCATTACCTCGTTCACCGCGGTATGCTTGTTCTCAAGCTGCTTGTATACCGTAAAAAAGTGCTGCATTTCCTGAAAAATGTGCTGGGGCAGGGCTTCTATGCTGCGGTAGGAGTTAAAGGTGGGGTCCTCAAAGGGAATGGCTATAATTTTCTCGTCGTTTTTGTCGTTGTCCACCATGGTTATAACGCC
This sequence comes from Bacteroides sp., assembly GCA_023663265.1. GTDB lineage: Bacteria > Bacillota > Clostridia > Oscillospirales > Ruminococcaceae > Ruminiclostridium_E. The sequence continues at coordinate 26,824 of JAMPHV010000016.1, read as the reverse complement.
TATAGGATAGCACTGCACCAAGACCATGGGCTGAATCGGCTCGTTGCATAAAACAAGCACGTCCAGCGGGTCTCCGTCGTCGGCGAGAGTCTTGGGGATAAATCCGTAGTTTGCGGGATAATGTGTCGAGGTGTACAAAATTCGGTCAAGAATGAGTATGCCGCTTTCCTTGTCAAGCTCATACTTGTTTTTGCTTCCCTTGGATATTTCTATTATGGCGAGAAAATCCTGAGGGGTAATACGGTCGGGGTTGATGTCGTGCCAAACGTTCATTGTGATGATCCTTTCTTTTTATTGGGTCGGTCACCGCAGAGGCGCCGAGTCTGTATGCTTGTTTCCGTAGTAATAAGGCTTCTCCGTTTCTCTGCTTCTGCATTCGTGCTTTTCGTAATAACCTATCAAATTTCCCGCCCCGTCGCGGAGCGCCACCATGTAAATATCGATATTTTGCTTTTCGTTATATGCAGTGTACACAATATTGTTTTCGGGACCTTCATGAAACCACAGGATCGATCTTTCAATATGCTTGATCGATGCGGGGCTGTGACAGTTCAGCAGACTTGCGCCCAAAAGTCTCTCTCCGCCTCTTTTTTCGTATCTTTTTACCGCCGCGGGATTCATATAAATGATCTCGTGCTTTAAATTGCATATCACTACCGCATTTTTATCGTTGTCGATAATGCTTTTGAAATAATCGTACATTTTCGTCATCCTCAAAATTATTCTTTCTCAAATCTGAACCAGCCGAAATCAAAATCGCTGCCCGGCAGGAAGGTAAAGGAAACGCTGCATTTTCCCTCGATTGCCCCAAGCTCGAACCGTCTTTCCTTGTACTCGCCGCAGCCCGCAAATTCCGCTATCTGCCGCACGGTCTCCCTGCCCTTAAAGGTGATGTGTATACTGTTTGTCGGCAGCTTCGATCTTCCGCATATAACGACGCTTTTGGGCTTTTCCTCAAACTCGAACTCGCCGAAATCCAGAACGACGTTGTTTCCTATGCCCGTTACACAGTCCCCGCTAAGCTCGAAGCGGTCGCCGTAAATTTTATCGCATTCCGCAGCCTTGCGCACGGCAAAATCGGCATCGGGCTTTTCAAAGCCGAAGCCCTTGATATGATACCTGTCGGAGGACATCATAACGAAGGTATGCATGCCCTTAAGCGTTTTTGAGAGCTTAAAGGTATTGGGCTTATAGGTCAGCCATTCGGGCGGCTCGTGGTACACGAAATCTCCTATAAGCTCGCCGCCCTCGTTGGGTCTGCCGTCGTAGAATTTTATCTTAACGGGGGTGGTGCAGTTGGCGTAAATGGGAACGGTAACGGTATCGCTTCCCGTCCTGCCGAAATCCACGTTGTCGAAGCCGAACCAGGCATTTTCCGATTCAAAGCCCGCTCCCCTTTCAATGCCGTTGCCTATGCTTCCTCCGCTGACGGTATAAAGTCCGCCGATAACAAAGCCGTAAGGATCGAAGGAAGCCGCGCCCAAGCCCTCGGCGTCAAATTGCAGAGCGGTCAGCACACGGTATTTATCCGTGCCGTTTTTGCAAAGCGCCCTTAGATAAAACCGTCCGTCGCCCTTGGCGCACAGGGTGACCGTTCCGTTTTCAACTCCCTTTATCTCCGCCAAATTGGAGCTTATGCCTGTCTCGTTCGTGATCCGATACTCTATCTCTTCCCTATAGCTTGCGTTTTCGGGGAAAACGAGGGTGTTTACCTTGATCTCGCGGGTCTCGCCGTTCAATCTTAACAGCGGCGCGCAAAGCTCTATCTTTCTTACGGGTATTTCATCGTATCCGCACCTGCTGTCGGGCGCAAAATCCGTATTTTCCTCTATCGCCGTTATTCCGGCGATCTCTCCGCAGTCTGACGCTCTTAAGGCGATTTCACTGTCGGGCAGCGCCTTTGAGGTTATTTTAACGTTTATGTCTCCCGAAAAGGTTTTTGCCGCGATTATCGCCAAAAGCCTGCCCATAAACAGCCGTCTGCTTTTGCCCTTATACTGTTCAAAATCCGTGCTGTCGCCGTTGTCCAAGCCTATAAGCCTTCCCGCTCCGCCGACCTCGACGTTGACGCGGTTGTTGGCGTTGGCGACAAAATTTCCGTCCTTGTCCTCGGCAGATATTTCAAGGAAGATCAGATCGCGTCCGTCCGCCTTAAGCTCGGTCTTGTCGGCTTTTAAGAAAAGTCTTGCCGTATCGCCGAAGGAGCGCTGAACATCTCGCGCGATCTCGTTTCCGTCCTCGTCGTAACCCACTGCGATAAGCTCGCCTTTTTCGTACGGGATAAGATAATCAGCCGTAAGCTCCGTGCCGCGCAAATGGTCGATATGCTTCCTGCCGAGAGAACGTCCGTTGAAAAACAGCTCCGCATAGGGCGCGTTTGTGGTAACGCGCACGTCAATCTCCTGTCCCTCCGAAAAATCCCAGTAGGGGAAAATATGTATAACGGGAGCCGTTCTGTAGTCGGTCCATTCCGATTGGAAAATGTATGAGCTGTCCTTTCGGAAGCCCGCGGTGTCTATCTGTCCGAAATAGCTGTTTTTCGTGCTGTACGGGGTGGACTCGCCTATATAGTCAAAGCCGCTCCAGATAAACTGCCCCGCGCAGTACTCCGCGTCGCGGTCGGGAATAATGCAGCCCTCGGTGTTCGGAGCCGCCCAGCCCGTGGTGCTGTTGCCGAGAGAGGAGCACTGCTCGTCGTCGTCCGCCAATACAAGCCGTGACAAAGGGAAGTGATAAACGCCTCTGCTCTGCACCACCGAAGCGGTCTCGCTGCCGTATATCATCCAGTCGGGGTGCTTTTCGTGATGCTCCTTATACAGCCTTTCCCCGTAATTATAGCCCGCCAGCTTAAACAGATCGGTGCATTTCTGCGCGTTTTCCCACTGCAAATAGTTGGAGCCGCTGGTGATATATCCGTTGCGGCGCGGGTCGTGAAGTCTTACGTTGTACGCCAGCATGGCGTTTATCTCCTGCCCTCTCTCATCGGCGTGAACGTCGTATATCTCGTTGCCGATGCTCCAGCCTATTATCGAGGGGTGATTGCGGTCTCTCCTTACCCATGCGGCAGCGTCAACAGCCGCCCATTCCTTGAAAAAACGCCCGTAGTCAAATTCGGTCTTTGAGCGTTCCCACATATCGAAGCCCTCGGACAAAACGAGAAAGCCCATTTCGTCCGCCGCCTCCATAAGCTCGACGGAGGGCATATTATGGCTTGTTCTTATCGAATTTATCCCCATTTCGCGAAGCTGAACAAGACGTCGGCGCAGTGCCGCCTTGTTCTGCGCCGCCCCCAGCGCGCCGAGGTCGTGATGCTCGCAGGAGCCGTGCAGCTTGACATGCCTTCCGTTCAGGAAAAAGCCCTTGTCGCAGGTAAATTCTATCCGCCTGAACCCGAATTTGCAGCTTTCGGTCTCGATGACCTCGCCGTTTTTTATAAGCTCGGTGGTCATGGTGTAAAGATACGGGCTTTCGATATCCCACATTTTTGGGTTATCCGCTTTTATTTTCTGCACCGCCGCGGCGTAAGCGCAGCCCTTTTTTCTTACGGCGGGAGGTACCGCGCTTATATCGACGGCTCCCGCAGCCGCCGTGTTTACCGCAATGACGGCTCCGTCCGTATCGGTAACGGTCTGTCTTATCTCAAAGCGGTTTTCCTCCCCCTCGGGGCGGACTGTCTCGGTGGAAACGGTTATAACGTTATCCTCGGTGCTTATGTAAACTCCGTCGGGAACGATGTGGGCGGCGGGCATTTCCTTAAGCCATACGCTGCGGTATATCCCCGCGCCCGAATACCAGCGTGAATTTGGGCTTTGATAATTGACTCTTACGGCGACAAGGTTGCTTCCCTCCCGAAGCAGGTCGGTTATTTCAAGCTCGAAGGTGGAATAACCGTACTTCCATTCTCCCGCCGAGCAGCCGTTTACAAATACCTCGCTGTCCATATAAACGCCTTCGAAGCGAAGAGAGACGGCGCCGCCCTCCCTTTTGTGATAATCGAAGCTTTTCCTGTACCAGCCTGTCGAGGTCTCGTAAAGATTTTTTGTATTTCCTATCAGATAGTCGTGAGGGATATCGACCTTTTTCCAATCAAATCCGTCCGAATACTCCGTGCCCAAGGGCTGCTTTGAAAACTCCCAGTTGTCGCAGAATAATATCTTACGGCTCATGCCTTAGCTTCCTCCGATCGTTTCGCGGTATACCGCTTTTTTAAAACTTGTTCTTATATTTTACCTCAAAAATTCCCTACAGTCAATAAAATTTGAAAAATAAAAGAGGATAATTTCATAAAGCCTCACTGCCTTACTATAGCGGTGCGTATCCTTCCGACCAAGGCGCAGACGAGAAAAGCCGCAAGATTTGTGACCACTATGCAGGCCCCCGTGGGTACGGGCACATAAAAGGTAACGAACATTCCCGCAATAAAGCATATCACCGATATGAAAACCGACGTCAATGTAACTCCGCGGTAGCTTTTGCAGATACGCATAGCGCTCAGAGAGGGAAATATCACCAAGCCCGATATGAGCAGCGCGCCCATAAGCCTCATTCCCACAACGATAACAACGGCGGTGAGCAGGGCTATAAGCGCGTTGTACATAGAGGTCCTTATTCCCGTCGCCTTGGAAAAGCTTTCGTCAAAGGTAACGGCAAATATTTTGTTATAAAAGAGCGCGTAAAGAATTATCACGAAAAGCGAGGAAACAACGCTTAATATCAGGTCCTCGGACTGCAAGGCCAATATGCTGCCGAACATATAGCTGTTCACGTCGATGCTGACCTCGAAAACGGACACCACTATCATACCCACCGACAGGGCGCTGCACGAGATGATCGCTATAAGCGCGTCCCCCTTGAGCTTCCCGTTTTGGCTCAGCCGCAGAAGAAAAAACGCGGCAGCCACCACCACGGGGATCGCCACCCGAAGAGGAGCAAGGTCGAACGCAGCGGCAACGGCAAGCGCTCCGTAGCCCACATGGCTCAGCCCGTCCCCTATCATGGAGTACCGCTTGAGCACAAGACTTGCCCCCAACAAAGAGGCGCAGAGCGATACGAGTATCCCCACGATCAAAGCCCTCGTTATAAACTCAAAGGACAGCATTTCAGCAAGAATATCCGTCATGACCGTTACCTCCGCTCATATTTTTGTAAAAATCGGTCTTTAAATATTCCTCGGCTGAGCCGAAAAAGGAGCTGTCCGAGGAAATATGCAGCACCTTGTTGGCGTACTTCAAGGCGTTTGAAAGATCGTGGGATATCATAATTATCGTCATATTATGAACAGTGTTCAAATGGTCGATAAGGTCGTACAGCTCGGCGGTAACCACCGCGTCAAGCCCCGTTACAGGCTCGTCCAGCAGCAAAAGCTTATCCGCGGCGCACAGCGCCCTCGCTATGAGCACGCGCTGCTGCTGTCCTCCCGAAAGGTCGCGGAAGCTCTTTTTGCGTATCTCGTAAAGGTGGAGGTGCTTCATACACTCTTCGGCGTTTTCCTTTTGCGCCTTGGTATAAAAGGGCGAAAACCCGCCCGCGCCCAAACAGCCCGACAGTATGACCTCCCTTACCGTAGCGGGAAAGTCCTTTTGTATGGCGTTTTGCTGCGGAAGATAGCCTATCTGCCTCGAAGTTATCCCGTTAAAGGATATTTTCCCCGAGGAGGCGGACTTAAGCCCTAAGAGACCCTTTATCAAAGTGCTTTTTCCCGAGCCGTTTTCGCCCAAGATAAGCATATAATCGCCGCTTTCAAGGGAAAAGGACACATTGCTGAGCGCCGCGACCCCCTCGTACGACATTGTAAGTCCTTCACATTCGATCAGATTCAATGTTAAGCCCTCTTTTCAGATTTTCAAGATTTTGTTCCATTAAGGACAGGTAAGTAGCGCCGCTGTTGAACTCCTCTTTCGACACCGTGTGACAGGAATGAAAAAGAAGAGGCTCCGCGCCTGTTTCCTCGGCTACCGCGTCCGCTATTTTTTTTGCGCCGAACTCGATATAGTATACGGCGGGCAGCTTTTCCTCTTTAACGCGGTTTATCAAAAAAAGCATTGTCTTGGCGCTTACGTCGGAATCGGTGCTGCACCCCGGAAAGGCGGCGTAATACTTCAAGCCGTAATCGTCAAAAAGATAACGAAAAGGAAAACGGTCGCCGAAAACAAGCGTTTTATTCTCTGCGCTCTCCACAGCCTGCGCATATTTCAAGTCAAGCTCGGAAAGTCTTTTGATATACTCGTCCGTGCTGCTCGCGTAAAAATCCGCGTTTGCGCTGTCGGCGGCTGCCATAGCCTCACCGATCCTCTTTGAGATGAGCTGCGCATTTTTCAGAGATGTCCAGACGTGCTCGTCGTATTCCTTTTCCTCTGCTTCGCCGCCGAAGACCGACAGCTTTTCGCTCATTCCCTCGACGGCTTCCTCTTCCACCGTCTCGACGCAGTCCATAAGGCTTATGACCGTCATATCCGAGGTATCTACCGTTTTCAGGACCGAGTTATACCAAATATCCGACTCTCCGCCTGCGCAGATAAATATGTCGCATTCCGAGACAACCTTTATATCCTGAGGGGTAGGCTCGTAGGAATGGCTTTCGCCCCCGGGGGTGGTAAGCATTTTAAGCCTTATTCTGTCCCCTCCGATCTGTCTCGCAAAATCATATTGGGGGAAAATCGTCGTCACAACGCTTATACCTCCGTCCGCAAGCTCTCTGTCGGAGGGCGCGCAGGCGGTCAAAGCCGCGGCGCTCAAAAGGAGCGCGGTCAAAAAAGAAATAATTTTTTTATTCACCGCCGCAATCCTCGCAAACTCCGTACAGTACGGTCTTGGTATTATCCACGGTAAATCTGTGGCGTTCGTAAACGTGCTTTTCAACATCGGTCAGATAATCGCATTTTAAATGGATAAGTCTTCCGCAGCGAGTGCACTTCAAATGAAAATGACTGGCGCAGCTCCCGTTTTCGTCAATGTATTGATAGCAAGCGCTTTTTCCCTCGTCGGAGAAGTATTTTCGCGCCTTTCCCTCTTCAATGAGCTTTTCGAGAGTACGGTAAACGGTGGATTTCCCTATTTCCGTATTTGTCGTTTTAAGCTCCTCGAATATTTCCTCGGCTGTCATATGCCTGTCGCTGTTCCGAACGAGACATTCCAGCACCCGAGAACGCTGACGTGTTTTATAGGATTTTTGTTCTTTCATGGGATCACTCCGTTTTTGATCAATAGCTTATAATATGAAATTGAGTTTCAATTTCATATTATATATGATAAACAAAGACTTGTCAAGGGGGGAATTTTTTTTGTAATAATAAAAACGGGCTGTAAAAAAACGACCTGTCGGAAACAGGTCGTTTTTTCGTTATAATAATTGACAAGTTTTTATTGTTCGTCTGATTGTGCCGAGGTTGAGTCTGAGCTCATCTCCAAGCTTCCCTCCTCCAGGTCAAGGAGCTCGTAATCGTAAAGGTAAGGGTATTCCGTCATAAAATCGGTTATACGCTTGTAGGACTCCTCGCTTGCGAGAAATTCGCGCGCCTGTCTGTTAAGCTCCTCTATGCGCTCGTCGGACAGCTCCGCCTTACCCGTATAATAAATTATGAAGTAGCCCGAATCGCTTTTGCATACGGGCGAATACTCTCCCGGCTGCGGTATCGCCATAGCCGCGTTTATTACCTCGGATTTTACGGTGGTGCTTTTGGGGTACAGCATATAGTCAACGCCGTTTGTGTCGGTCTCGTCGTTGTATTCCGCCTGTACCGTTTCCCAGCTTTCGCCGCTTTCCAGCTTGGAGTAAGCCTCGTCTATTCTGAATCTGATCTTTTGAAGAGCCTCGTTCAATATCTCGTCCGCCTTTTGGTCGTCGCCGTCCTTGCGGTAAGCCGCCACCTCGCTTATAGAGGTGTCGTCTATCTTTACCAGTATCTGCTGTACCCTGCGGGAGCCCTCGGGCACGTAAAAGGCGGTATAGGACTGCTCAAAAACCGCAAGATCGTTTTCGTACTTATCCATGGCGTCGTTTACCGTGTCCTGCACAAATTCAAGCACCGTTTCATCGCTTATACTGTCGGAAACCCCCTCGACAAACTTATCTCTTATGGCTCCGTTTATCTCCCACGTATAAAAGCTGTCGGTGGTCAAGCCCGACTCAGCCAAAAATGCGGAAAACAGCTCCAGCTCCTTATTGCGAAGCTCCTCCTCGGTATAGGTCTGTCCCAGCTCGGACGCAGCGTCGGAGCTGTAGCTGTCGCACCAGCTGTCTATATTTTCCTGTACGATCTCGTCTATACCTTGCTTTTCCTGCTCCGTGAGCGAGTCCGAGGTTATGCCCATTTGCTCCGCCAAATAGAGGATAACTCTTTCCTGCACCAAATATCTTATGGTATTATCCCGCTGCGTCTCGGCAAGCTCGGGGTCGTGCTCCTCGGTATAGCCTCCTCTTGCCATATAAAAATCGTATTCGCTGAAAAAATCCTTATATGTGATCGTAAAGCGATCCCTTGCGCCCTCGGGCGGAGCTTCGATACGCGCCACGGGAGCCGAGGGGTCAACGCCGTTTATTTCATTTTTCTTGCAGGCGGTCAGCGAGGTAAGCAAAACCGCGGAGGCGGTCAACACGGATATGATCTTCTTATTCATTTTTACAAAAATACAGCTTCCTTTCTTTTTTGTTCCTTTTATTATAACATATTATTGCTTGAATGTAAAAGGGTAAATTTAAAAAATTGTGATCTTCTTATGAAAATTGTTGGGGGATCGTTAAGAAAACAAGCCCCCTCGGCGGCGGAACGCCTTTTTATATGCTGAGCAGCTTTCGATTATCGATTATCAATTACTATTGATTTATTTATAGAAAAATGATATAATACACTTATAAGGAACCAAAACGCAGTAAGAGGGGGATTTCATTGGCAGGAGCAGAAATCGGAATAAATTCCGAAAAGGAGCGCTTGAAAAATCTCGCACAGCTTGAACAGTACCGTCCTCTTGACGATGATTTTATGCGGGAATTGTTCAGAAACGATCTTGAACTGGCGCAGTTTGTTCTCCGCATTATAGTAGACCGTCCCGATCTGATACTTACCAAGGAAGAAACGCAATACGATCTACAGCATTTGTTCGGCGAGCGTTCCGTCTGCCTTGATGTGTTCGGAGTTGACAGTCAAGGACAGCAGTATGACATCGAAGTGCAAAGACAGGACAAAGGCGCAGACCCTCACAGAGCAAGGTACCATTCAAGCGCAATGGACGTAGATAATCTAAAGGCTAACAAAAACTTTAACGCGCTTCCGAATACATACGTGATATTCATTACCGAAAACGATTTCTTTGGAAAAGGAAAGGCGGTTTACCGAATTGAACGTATGAATGTTACAACGGGAGAGCCCTTTAACGACGGCGAGCATATTATTTATATCAACGGATCGTATAATAATACAGAAGATACATCGGAGCTTGCGAAGCTGATACACGATCTTAGGTGCAGCAAGGCTGATGAAATGCTTCTTAAGCCCTTAGCCGAGAGAATGAAGTTTTTTAAGGAAACACCGAAAGGAGTGGAGTATATGAGCAAAATTATGGAAGATAGACTTAATGAGAGAGCAGTCGAAAAAACAATTGAGATTGCTTATGAGTTTTTACAGTTAGGCACCGTTTCCGAGGAAGATATTGCAAAGGCTACAAAGCTGCCTCTCGATAAAATTCGTGAGCTGTCTATTCGGCTAAAATCCGCCGATCGGAGCCTGCAAAGCTGACGAAACGCTTTCATTTGTTAATTATTAACATCAAACCTATAAATCATCACCGCAAAATCAAAATCCGTCGGTGAAGCCGACACCTTAATTGTCAATTATCAATTATCAATTGTCAATTATTATTAAAAAAACGACCCGTCTCCGACAGGTCGTTTTTTTACAGCCTCATAAAATTTCCTTAACCGAACACGGTTTCCCCCGAAACCGACTTGGCGTAGGGATAAGCTCCCGTCCATACCTGGTCGCCGCTTGCGCTGTTAACGCGGCAGTCTCCCGCAAAGCTTCTGCCCGCTATCTCGCTGTATGTGTCAAGGGAATAATAGGAGATGACCACGCGGTATTTGTCGTCCACCACCGCGTAATAATAAACGTTTACCCCCTGGTCGTTTGAGGAAAGCAGCTTCTTAAGAGAGCCCGCAAACTCCTCCCAAGGGTCGCCCGCCGCGATCTCAACGGGTGCGACGGCGGAAGAGAAGCCGCTGATAGAGGTGCTGTTATGCTTATATACCTTGACCTCGGGGACCGTGCTTACGCCGGGCTGCGGTGCGACGGTCGCGTAGATCAACGTATAAGTCCCGCCCAACGCCGTTCCGCTGAGCTTCTCGTCGATCATCAGCTCTTGAACGTTGGAATAAAAGGCTCTTGCGTTCTCCCTTGCCTCCCTTTCCCTTGCGGAATTGGTGTTGAGCAGGGGCACGACGATGCCGAGCATAATGCCGATAATTGCAACAACGACTATCATTTCGACCAAGGTAAAGCCTTGTTTTTTAAAGAGCCTTTTCATAGAGGAACCTCCTACAAATTCACCCCGCCTTTTGGAGCGGGGTAAATTATTAGTTTAATGTGGTTAGGATTTTTTAAGTTTCATCAGCTGGTTATCTGGTTGCCCGCAACGCCAACAGGAGTAGTGTTACCACTGGCAGTAAGCTGATATGCTTCATTGAAACCGGTTACGGAGCTTACGGTGCCGCTCTGCAAATTAGCCAATGTTTCGCTTGTGGAATAACGAACGCCGCCAACGGTGTTTGTGGTAATATAAACTACGAACACTGCGCCGTCGGGAACGGCATCCTGCAAGGATGACTGCAACTTAGTCTTGAAATCAGCAGGAGTTGTTCCTGTTGCCGCTACATCGGCAATAGTAAGAGTTCCGCTCGCCTTAGAACCTGTTACGGTTACGCCGCTGATAACAGAGCCCATCATTGTAACATCGGAAATAACGGTATTGGTGTTGTTGGAAATGGTCTTTGCAGCGTCCTGAAGCGTGGTATATGTAGCTTGAGCCGAATACCTACCTACCAAAGGAACGATAACTGCGGTCAAGATTGCGATGATTGCGATAACTACAATCAACTCAACGAGGGTGAAGCCTTTCTTCTCCCTCAGCTTGCGTATTTTGTTTAACATAGCTTTTAAGCCCTCCTAAATAGTTTTATGCTCTCCTACAAGCATTTTTATTTTGTGACTTTATTATAGCACAGGTCGATAAAAAAATCAACTCTTTTCTAAAAGTTTTTAGACATTTTACCAAATTTGTATAAAACCAACGAAAGAAAAGTTGCATTTTAATAAATTTTTAAAAATTTTTCCTATCTCATTCCCAAATACTGCTCAAATTCCTTGCGGTCGTGACAGCGGGACTTGGCGATATCCTCGGTGATCTTGCCGCTTCTCACCAATGAAGCCAAGTGCTGATCGAGGGTAAACATACCGTCCGCCTTGCCCGTGGCAATGGAGTTGGGTATTTGGAATATCTTGCCCTCGCGGATAAGAGCCGCCACCGCGTCGGTGCCCTTAAGCAGCTCGAGAGCCGCCACGCGCCCCTTTTTGTCCGCCGTGGGCACAAGGGTCTGCGAAACTATGCCCACAAGCACGTTACTGAGCTGGGAGCGTATCTGCCCCTGAGAGTGGGCGGGGTACACGTCAACGATACGGTCAAGGGTCTCTGCCGCGCCCGTGGTATGCAGGGTGGAAAGCACCAAATGTCCCGTTTCTGCGGCGGTAACGGCGGCGTTTATCGTCTCGAAGTCGCGCATTTCTCCCACCAAAATAACGTCGGGGTCCTCACGGAGGGAGGAGCGCAGAGCCTTTGAGAAGCTTTCAACGTCCACGTTTACCTCGCGCTGTGTGATCATGGACTGCTTATGATTGTGCACGTATTCGATAGGGTCCTCTATCGTGATGATATGGCAGTTTTTCTGACGGTTGATATAGTCTATCATCGCCGCAAGGGTGGTGGACTTGCCCGAGCCCGTAGGTCCCGTTACCAGCACCATTCCTCTCGGTCTCAGCGCGAACTCGCCCAACAGCGCGGGCAGACCCAAGTCCTTCAGCGTGGGTATCTCGTTCAGCAGCAGACGAAGCGCCACCGCGTGGTAACCGCGCTGACGGTAAACGTTGACTCTGTGCCTCTGTCCCGCGGTGGAAACATAGGAAAAGTCGGCGTCCAAGCCCTGCTGTATTATCTGCTTATGCTTAACGGTGGTTATCTGATTGATAATGCTGACTATAAGAGGTTCCGTCATATCGGGGTATTTCGCGAATTTTTTGATATCGCCGTTTATACGGACTATCGGGGGCAGTCCTACGGTGAAATGTACGTCGGAGGCTTTTATTGCTCTTGCTTCGTCGAGAATTTCATTGATATCGAGTGCCATAATCTTTTTCCTTTCATTTCTTTAAACGGAGTATGTAGCCTTGACCAATTCGTCCAGCGAGGTCTCCCCCGCCAAAACCATTTCCGTTACGTTTTCGCGCAGCAGCTTTGTGCCGTGCTTTCTTGCAAGATTCGCTATTTCCTCCTGGCTTGCGTTTTTGGAAATAAGCTCTTTTATATCGTTGCCCGTAACGATTATCTCATGAATGGCGGTACGACCGTGATAGCCCGTTCCGCCGCACTCGCGGCAGCCGCCCAAGCGGGGAGTGTAAATTGCCGTTCTTTCGGTCTTGCCCACCAGTCTGAGGTCGGCGGGATCGTTAAGGATAAGCTTTTCCTTACAGTGCGGACAAAGCAGCTTAACAAGTCTCTGCGCTATAACGCCGATAAGGGAGGAAGCCACCATATAAGGCGCAACGCCCATATCAACAAGACGCATTATCGTGCCCGCCGCGTCGTTGGTATGGAGTGTGGAAAGCACAAGGTGTCCCGTAATGGCGGCTCTTATGGCGATATCCGCCGTTTCGCCGTCACGTATCTCACCGAGCATTATAACGTCGGGGTCCTGACGGAGTATCGAACGAAGCGCGGCGGCGAAGGTCATGCCCGCCTTGTCGTTTATCTGGACCTGGTTTATGCCGTCCATTTTCTTTTCCACAGGGTCCTCTACCGTTACGATATTTACGGTGGGCTTGGACAGCTCGCCCAAGGCGGCGTAAAGGGTGGTGGATTTACCCGAGCCCGTAGGACCCGTTACCAGCATAACGCCGTGAGGACAGCGGATAATATTCTTGAACATTTCGTAGTTATAGTCCGTCATACCCAGGTCGGTTATCTTTCTCGCCTTTTCGTCGGCGGTGGAAAGAAGACGGATAACCACCTTTTCGCCGTAAACGGTAGGTATCGAGCTGACGCGGAGGTCAAGGTTAACGCCGTTGATATTTACGCCGTAACGTCCGTCAAGAGGGATTCTCTTTTCGGCTATATTCATGCCCGCAAGTATCTTGATACGGGTAACAAGCGCATTATGTACGTTGGGCTTGACCGACATCTGCTCCACCAGGTCGCCGTCCAAACGGAAACGTATCCTCGTTTTGGTCTTAAACGGCTCGATATGGATATCCGAAGCGTTTTTATGGAACGCGTTCTCCACAAGGGTATTGACCAGCTTTACAACAGGCGCGTTGTCGATACGCTCGTCGGAATTGTCCAGCTCCGCCTGCATAAGCGCCTCGTTGGCGTCATACTCTTTATTGATGTCGTTCATCATGTCGCTTACGGTGTTTTGCGAGTAAGCGCGGTCGATAGCGTCAACAATGGCGGATTTGGTGGCAAGCATGGGGTATATCTCCATGCCCGAGGTGATTTTCAGCTCCTCGAAAATGTAAAAGTTAACGGGGTCGTTGGTTGCGACGTACAGCCGCCCGCCCTGGGTCTTATAGCCGATGACCGTGTTTTTTCTTGCCACGTCCTCGGGTATTTTCTTGACCGCTTCAATGTCGATCTTTGAGGTGACCAAATCGATGTAAGGCACCTTAAGCCTTGCGGAAAGGGCATGCACCACCTGCGTTTCGCTGACGTAGCCAAGCTTAAGCAGTATCTCGCCGATCTTTTCACCCGCGAAATCGGTTTTCTGCTTGACCAAGGCGTCGTTAAGCTGAACGTCGGTGATATAGCCCGAATCTACAAGCAATTGTCCTATGGGTACACTTTTCATATTGATCTAATTCCTTTCAAGTTGTGAAATTATTGTTCAAGTTATGAAATTACTGTATTACATTCCAAAAAGCTCGCTGTGCTTACCTGTTCTGCTTAAATGCAAAATAAGTCTGTTTTCGTATATTTCGTAAACCAAAAGCCAATCGGGAGTGATATGACATTCTCTGCTGCCCTTATATTTGCCCTCCAAAGCATGATCCATATATTTTTTCGGCAGCTTTTTTTCATTTGCAAGCATAGTGATTACTTCATCGAGCAATTTGACGTTATAGCCTCTTTTTACGGCGCGTTTATAATCTTTTTTAAACATCTTGCCGTATTCAACTTTCAGCATGCAAATCCTCCAAAAGCTCTTCAACGGTATTAAATGAAGTAACGCCTATTCCTTTTCTTGCGTCCTCGATCGCTTTGATCGTTTCATCGTTCGGAATATTTTCCTTAATGGCAAAAGGCATATTCTGCTGTCTTACCGCCTGCTTAAGAAAGATTCTGACGGCTGTGCTCAACGACATTCCGAAATCCGCGAAAAGCTCCTCCGCCTCGGTTTTCAGCTCTTCGTCTATTCTCATGGAAAAGCTTGTTTTTCCCATTTAAAACTCCTCCTCTAAAAAACATAAAGTTCTGTCACCTATTGCATTTTTCCCTCAAAAATGTTAAAATAAACATAACAAAAATACATACAAAGGCGGATTCTATAATGAATACATTTCTCAATGTAATATCTGCGGTTTTGATCTTCATTTTGGGCAGCGTGATAGGCAGCTTTTTAAACGTCCTCGCCTACCGCATACCCAAAAAGGAATCGATAGTTAAGGGGCGCTCCCACTGCACCTCCTGCGGAAAACAGATCAAAAATCACGATCTTATCCCGATACTGAGCTGGTTTTTGCTTGGCGGGCGCTGCCGCTACTGCAAGCAGCGTATCTCGTCAAGGTATATGGTGGTGGAGCTTTTGTCCGCGCTGTCCTATCTGACGGCGTATCTTACTCTCGGCTTGACCGTTGACTTGATATACGCCCTCCTGCTGTTCCCCGTGCTTATCGTTCTGAGCCTTTGGGACATCGACCGAAAGGAGATCCCCTACACTTGCAGTATTCTTATCGCGGTAATGGGGGTCGTATCCGTGTTCACCTCGCAGATCCCTTGGTATGAGCACCTTATCGGTGCCGTAATAGTCGCCGTGCCCTTCGGCATACTCTGTTTTCTCGGCGCAATGGGCGGAGGGGACGTTCAGCTTATGGCGGCGGCGGGTCTGCTTCTTGGCTGGAGCATAGTGCCCTCCGCGCTGATAGGCATTATTATCGGCGCCGCGTTCGGCATATTCGTTAAGATAGTGACCAAAAGCAGCTTGATAGTATTCGGACCGTTCCTGTCCATGGGCATATTCGCGGGTTACCTTTGGGGCGAGGAGATAATAAACGCTTACTTGGGGCTGATAAGATAGCGCAAGCGCAATAACAGCTTAACGGAGGTTTTGAACCTCCGTTTTTTGCTGTGTTTATTATAGTCTCAGTATTCTCTGAATTTCCTCATCGGGCATACCGCTTTTGCGAAGCTGGTCTATGACCTCTTTTCTCCCTTCCTCTCTCCCGATTCTAAGATCGGTGGCTCGGATATTGGCTTCGTCGGAAAGCTGCTTTTCATACCGCAAAATCCTCTCGCGTATAAAAGGATCCGCGCTTATTTTTTCCAGCTTATCTATAGCCTTTTTTATCTCGGGCACCTCCAGCTTATTAAGAGAAGCAATATCCTCCTCCGTTTCTGCGTCAATAAAATTCAGCCACAGCTTCTGACGTTCGGTCATATCGACTCCTCCTTTCAGCTTCGGAAGCTCAAAAAAGATAAAACAGCATTTGTCCGTAAGCTGTTCACGCCTCTTTGCCTCCGTAAGAGTAAAAACGGAACATATTTCAGGCGCATCAAAAATACGAAAATCAACAATATTTATTGAAATAGTCTTTTTTAGCTTGTCGTAGGTATAGCCCTCTCTAAAATCATTGGTATAGGCTCTTGCCCAGTAATACATAGCTCTTTCCCTATAGGAATCTTGACTTTGAAGCTGCATCTCGACATTTACAACAGCACTGTCTATCCACACCTTCAAATCCATAAACCCCGCCTTGTCTCCCTCTCCCTCGGGCACGATCTCGGAATCGGCTACCGTCACCTCTCGAATCGTCCCCGCAGGATAATCAAGCAAAGCTTCCAGAAGCGGCTTCAAAAGCGTTTCATCGTTTTTGAACAATCCTTTGAAAACAGGGTCTAATTTAGGTCTTAGGATTTTTTGAGGCATTTTTATTCTCCGTTTGGGATATATGATTACAGCGTTAAAGCTTTTCAACCGCTTACGGCGTAGGCGAACAATATGTTATTACTTAGTATTTCCTTAAGAATTAAACGGCGTCGTTAAAATCCTTGGTAGCATAAACTATAACTATACCCTTATCGAGATCGTCAATATCAAATGATTTTATTCCGCTTCCGTCATCGTTTACGATCGCCGAAGTATTACCGCCGAACCTTACGCTGCCGCCGAGTATTTTAAAGGAAAGCCCTCTGATTTGATTGGAAACGTTTGCGTTTCCGCTGTCATCTATTGAATAGCATTGACTGTAAACCTTTAGCCATTGCGCAGAAGCATAGGATTCAATAACGTTACCGTCGCTGTCCGTTACGTCTATCGAATTTGCAGCGGCATTTTCAAAAGTAACGGCAAGACTTCTATTTTCATAGTAATCATTCATAAACACCGCGTCATCATCGGCGGGAGACGAAAGTCGGCTGCCAATCCCCGAGGCGGTAACTACGCCCAAATCATACAATCTGAAATTTTGGTCGCCGCTGTCCAAAATGGCAAGCGCTTTAACCTTTAACCTATAGTCGGTGCTGTTATTTGAAAGCGTTTCGTATTCATTGATTTTTGTTTCGATTGCGGTTGTGCTTCCGTCATATTTCAACACGGAAATCGCCGTTGCATTTTGGAAAGAACCGCGTATATATTCGTTGGCAGTATCGCAGAGCGAGTCAAGATGTGCATTTACCTTAAGGGAATTAAGAAGATTGTTTACGGGAGTAAGCATTCCCATTGCACACCCGAGCAATATTGAGGAAACAAAAAGCACGACCAATATTTCCACAAGGCTCATGCCTCTTTTACTTAATATGCGTTTTATTCCTTTTTTCATACTATCCGCTCCTTATTCTCACGGATTTTCTATTTCGGTATTTATAGCTACGCTGACAGTGTTTGAGGTGCCCGAACCCGTGTAAAAATGTGAAACGTTCTTAAAGCTGTCGTCATACGCGCTTGTGCTTATTTCAAAAATGATTTCAGCTTTATGCTCACTGGCGCTTGTCGGCTGAACCCTCACGACATTCTTTGAAATCTTGTAGCAGCTTCCGCTTGAAGATAAGATTTTTGCAGACGTGACGTCGGCGCTTGAAGGAACCTTGATTTTTACCCCCTTATCAACGCCTGTTCCGTAGCTTCCATCGTAATCAAACGGATCGGACGGAGTGAATGTCACTACCAAGGTTACGGTTTTTGTCGTTCCGTCAGCGCTGTCAACATTGCCTGTTTCTTGAATTGA
Organism: Bacteroides sp.; assembly: GCA_023663265.1. Lineage (GTDB taxonomy): Bacteria > Bacillota > Clostridia > Oscillospirales > Ruminococcaceae > Ruminiclostridium_E. The sequence continues at coordinate 9,128 of JAMPHV010000016.1, read as the reverse complement.
AACGTTTCCGCTTAAATCCACGGCGCCGTAAACTCTTGACGTTCCGCCGCTTCCGCTGTCTCCGTCACCACCGCCTCCGTGTGAAATATCTTCAAATTTTTCGTATCCGCTGAAATCATAATCCAAAGCGTCAAGCTCACTGTCCATATTATCGTAATAGACCTTGTTCGCTACCATTCCCTCGGAATTATGCCCGGGGATTTTTTCGATTTCCGCTCCGTTTTGCTTAAATACAATTTCATCGTTCTGAGCTTCGGTAACGACAGCCCCCGCTTCAACAAGCATACCGACCTGTTGATCCAATTCCCGTTCCATGGTCATATTGCTGTTTCGCTGATTTACCGTCATAGATAAAATCATCATCAACAGAAGCGACATTATGGTAAGCACCGCCATTGCGACTATACATTCAACAAGGGTAAAACCGCTTTTTATTTTTAATCTTTTCATATCCGCCGCACCTCTCATTATTTATAACCTGCCGTTCTCCAGCCTTGAAGAGATACGGAATCTCCTCCCGGTGAACCGACTCCGCCGCTGTTGGCAAAGTTTATCAAATATTTTACTATATCGTTGGGCTTTGTAAGTCCGTACAAGTCTACATAATCATAAGGCGATGTAAATGCAAGAACTCTTGTCGTGGTGCGGTAAGCATAGCTTCCGATTATCATACCGCCCAAAACCGATATCTTCTGTTCGTCCATGCCGGGATCGGTCATAAGTATAGAGTCGGGAGCATATACAAAGCCGCAAAACAAGCCGTGATTTGAAAAATCAACCACATTGTTTTTTCCCTTGGTAACCAAGAAAATATTGTTATGAACATGAGTGGGAGAGTTTGTGAAAGCGGCTGTATCGAATATGGTAACATCGGTGGTCGAATCAACGCTCACCTTTTGCAACAAGCTTCCCGATTCGCCCGGCGCTCCGATAATATCGCCTGTGGATAAACCATTGTAAACGCTGTTGTTCAAGCTGTCGTAGGAGCTTTGACCCCTAAGTTGCAATGCCAGGTCCATATGTCCTATATACACTTGAAAGTCCAATTTAAAATCGGTATTTTCGGGCAATACAAATATAACGGAATAATCGCCCGTAACAAGAACGTTTGTACCGCCGTACCCAACGGAATCAGTGCCGAAAGTAAAATAATCTCTTCCGTCCGAATCTAAGTAAATATAGATGTCGTGACCGCCTGCGCCCTTTGTTCCCGTATCAATTATAATATCACCGCTGCCGTAGCTCCACTTCCAGTTGCCGTCGGCGTCTTGGTAAGAGCCGAGATCCGCCCAGCTTCTTAACCTGCAGCTATCGGTAATGGTGCATCTTAATCTGCCGCTCACCTCTACGGTGTTGTCCACTCCGGGAGTAATGACCTCATCGATGCCCAAAATATTGTTATTGTAATATTGCTCCGCGTCCCATGTCTGATATTTGCCCTTTGAAACGGAAGAAGAAATATAGGCGCTTTTATCAGAAACCAAATCATCGTCAAAGGAAGCCGACAACGAAGCTACCTTTGAAAATCCCGTCCAAGACGAAGTATCCGCCGTTGTGCCGTCAGGATAAATAACATCGCCGACATATTCTACGCCCTGCGCGGTTATCGAACACATAAGACTTCCGTCCCAGTTTGTAGCTTGCGGTGCGTAAACGTTCTTCTTTACATAAAACGTGCCTTGCTGATGATAAGTAGCAACATTTTTAAAGTAAAGATTTCCGTTAACGTAAAACGTGGCTCCGTTAGTGACCGAGGTGTCAATATAACAGTCGCCGTTAATGTAAATGTCGCCCGCATTGGCTCCGCCGCTCAACGAGCCCAAATAAAAATCACCGAGTACGTATACCTCGTCTGCCTTCGGCATTGCGTTGGCGGTATAATCTCCGCCTACGTATATATAGTCTGCGTCCGTGCTGGTGCTTAAGTTACTGTCCGCAATAAAGTTTTCTCCGACTACTATTTCCTTGACCATACCGGGAGAATAGATTACACCGGAATCGTGCAATGCGCCCGACGCATATATCGACCCTTTCATTGTAGCCAACAATGTGGAAAAGTCGTTCTCAAAATAAACATCGGTCAATATTGTGGAGGAACGGATAACTACGTCCTCGGGTCTGTGTCCCGTACTTGTGAAAAATCTTGTGAAATAATCGGTGGGTCCCGATATAATTTCCTTTACTTGAACTATTTTTACAGTCTCTCCGTTGACCTCGGCGCTGGTGGTGATCTCATAAGTATGTATGGTCTTATCGCCCGAAGGACGCTGCCCCGTCTTGGATATAACTATGTCGGCGTCGCCCATTCCGCTGCTTGTTAAGTCAATGTCGCCGGTTATATTTTGCGTACCTCCCACCGACATGCTCAGCATTTTGCCGATTATCGTATTGTTATAATCGCTCATTTCGTTTCCGCTCATGCTTATGGCTTTAAGGTAGCCATCGATATAATCCGACACCGTATCGCTCACCGACACCGCCGTCTGATAACTCTGCTCGCTGCTGTACCTAACGTTGACCGAGCTGTGCTGATTATTAACGATATAATAAGTTGCCGAAGCCGCAATTATCAGTATCGACATCACAACCACAACAAGGAAAAGCACGCTTCCCCTTTTATCAAGCAGTCTCCTCATTATTATGCCGTCCTTTCACCGCCGACCGTAAGCGGATTTAACAAAAAAGCCGATTTTTCCCGCCGAAGCCGTGGATCGGGCTTCGGCGGTTTTCTCTGTTTATATTAGAGCTTGTTCTCATAGGAATGGTGTACGGATTTTCGAGCAAAATTTTTCGCAGTCAAGGAAAAATTCCGCAGGAATACTGTATGTATTTCAAGGGATTTTGACGCAGAGTGCGGAAAATTTTGCCGAAAAGATGTGCGCCAATTCCTATGAGAACATGCTCTTATTTTACCACGCGTTTTATCTCTTGTCAAGCCGCGGGAGCTTCCGTTACTACCTCTGTCTGCAATGCCTTTGCGCAGTACAGGGTAAGATTTATCCTATAGGTGAACTCGTCGGTTTCCTTTACCCTTGTGTCCTCGGGGGTGTTGTTGTTTTGCTGCCGACCTGCCTCGTTGCCCTCGGCGTCGAGTGTGGGCTGTTGATTGCCAGCGGTGTTGTTATCGTTGTTCACCGCGCCCACGTTGGTAAAGTTGACCTCCGCGCCGCTTACATAGGTGGCGCGCTCCAAGCCGTGGATATAATCCAAAAAGTCAAGATACTGCTGTCTTGTGCAGACGATGTCGAAATTCGCCGAGATCGAGCCCAAGGTCTGCTCGGTAAGAGTGAGCATGGTGTTTATGTACTCCTTAAGAGCGTCTTGAACGTCGCCCAAGGCTTCCTTGAGCTGGTCCGTCTCAACGACGTTTCCGTCCTCGTCAAACTGGAGAGGGAACCCGCTGAAATCTATCGCCGCAAGCCCCAAATCGTCCTTATAGCCCGAATATTCCTTCAAGGGATATGTAACGAAGGTCTCCACATACTCGCTTACCGCAAGGGTAGAGGTGGTGAACTGTCCTATGCTTAGAGAGTCGGTCTTTAAACCGCCGTTTTCTATGATCTCTCTGAACATGGCATCCGCCTCGTAGGTGGTCATATCGTCATAGAAATAGTTTGCGAAGGTCTCCGCGTTTTCCGCCGCGGTTTTCAGCTCCTCGTCAATGGTGGATTCTCTTGTGAGGGTCTGGTAAAGCTGATCTCTCTGCGCCTTTGCCGCCTCTAAGCTGCTGCGATTGCCCTCTATCTTGTTGTACTCGGGGACAACAAGCAGGAAGCACCCCGCCGCTATGATAACTATCGCCAAAAATACCGCAAGGATCACCTTTTCTTTATTACTTAATTTCATATGCGTTGCCTCCCTTCAAGAGCATAGTCAAGCTGAACCTGTAGGTTACGTTGTCCTCGTCCTCTTCGTCGGGCGTGCCCTCGTAACCGTTGTAGCTGATATTTTCAAAATATCCCTGCTCCACAAGCGCCTGAACGTATTCGGAAGGCTTATTGTCCGCGTCCGCCGTAAAGGTAGCCGAGACGTTATAGCCGCTTATCCTTACCGTTTCGACGATCTCCATGCCGTCAAGCAAGGGCTCCTGAAGCTTATCCACGACCTCGCTGACAGCGGTGGGCTGGAAGTCGAAAAGGTATTTCGCCAGCATAACGTTGCTGCTGTACTGGGTGATGCCCGACAGCCTCTCTATCTTGGCGTTCAGAACATTAACGCGGTTCTGTATGTCGGGAGAGTTTATCTCCGCCTCGACAACGTTTTTCTGTGATATAAGGTCGTTGTTTATCGCATTTATAAGGAAGTAAGCGCCCGCAACGAGAGCGGCGGAAATAACGATGCTCCCCGCCAAAACCATGCCGTAAAAGCTGGTGGGCTTCTTTTCCTTTGCCGCGCTCGCCTTTAAAAGGTCGATACGGTCATAGTCGCGCTTGGGCTTAAAGAACGCGGAAATGGCGTTGGCGTACTCCGCGAACTCGTATTCGCAAAAGGCTACGATATTGCCGGGCGCGTTCAGCACATGGCTCTTGGTGTTAAAGGAAGACATGGCGTTGGTGAGCAAAATAAGATCGGGGATTTTGCCGTAAAAGTTGATCTCGCTCAAGGGCTTGGTGTTGGGTCTGCTGTTCAAGAACTGGATCATATGGAACACGTTGTCGTAAACAGCCTGTACCAATGCGTCCGCGTCCCCGTTTATCTCGTCCGCGTCAATGCTCATACGTCTCGAGAACATAAGGCGCCCGTTGTCGTACAGGTTGATACTGATAAAGTCGTACTCTATCTGCACCATCATCAACGGCATTTGACCCGCAAGCTTTTGGCTGTTCTCTACCATACGGGTGATACAGCCCGTGCTGACGTAAAGCGCCTTAAGCGTAAGACCAAGCTGAGAAAAAAGCCTTGTGTAGCCGTCCACCAGTCTTTGAGGAACGGCGGTGGCGAGAACTCTTATCATGGGGTTCTTGTTTTCGTCCTCCAGCTCCTCCACTATATTAAAGGAAATGTTGTAATCGGAGCTCAGATTCATATTGCTTTGGATCATGGTCTCAATCACAAAGGAGTTTTTGAGATTCTTGGGCTTGGGGAGTATAAGCTCCTTGTTAAGGATAAGACCCGAGCCAATCTCGGCGATGATCTCTTTTTCCTTGATATCGTTGGTGCTGAGAAATTCCAGCAGCTCGCTGGCAAGCATGGGAACGTCGGCAATAAAGCCGTTCTCTACAAGTCCCGAGGGAAGAGACAGGGCCTCTACCTGAATGACTCTTATTTTACTTCCCGAGAGCGAACCGCGTACTACCTTTATTTGACGGTCGGTAAAGTCAAGTGAAAGCATATTTTATTATTCCTTTCGGTTTATTTGTTGTAAATTAAAGCTTAGCCCATATTGCCCATAGCCTCGTACATCGCGGGATATACGGCAAGAAGTATCATACATACCAAAACGCCCATAATAAGGATCATGGCAGGCTGGAGCATCGCGGTAAGACGGTCTATAGCCGTGTCGGATTCATCGTCGTAGTAATCGGCGGTCTTTTCGAGAATTTCATCGAGGGTGCCCGATTCCTCGCCGACCAGTATTACCGATACGAAAATAGGGTCGAATATTCCCGTGCGCCCGAGGGCGGTGGAAAAGCTCTCGCCTTGCTTTACGTTTTCGATGACCGTTACAAATTCGTTGCTTATGTAGCTGTTGCCCAATACCTGCTCGGATTTCTGTATGCACTCGACCATAGGCATACCCGAGGAAAACAGGTTGCTCATGGTATGTGCGAAACGGGAGGTATAGATCGTACAGATAAGCTTGCCCGCCTTGGGTATCCTTACCTTGGTCCTGTCCCACCAAAGCTTAACCGCGGGCACCTTCTTCATATACTTGATCAGCAGCACCAAGCCGATGATAACGCCTATGTAAATATAGGGGTAATGCACCATGCTGTCGCTGACCGCCAGCAAAGCCGCGGTGAACGCGGGAATGTCGTCGGGATTCGTGAACATATCCGCGAAGCTCGGCATTACGAACGCGAACAGCGCCACAACGATGACCACCATTATGATACCCAAAATAATAGGGTAGCTCATAGCGGATTTTATCTTGTTGTTGGTCTTGTTTTCTTTATCGTAGTGAGCGGAGAGCCTTTGCATAATGTGATCGAGGTTACCGCTGCTCTCGCCCGCGGCGACCATGCTGACGAACAGATTGGGGAACGCGTTGCCCTGTGCCATAAGAGCCTCGGAGAAGGACTTGCCCCTTTGTACGTCGTCGTACATTTCCATAAGGAGAGCCTTCTGCTTTTTATCCTCCTGCTGATTGATGAGGATAGACAGAGCTTTTACAAGGCTGATGCCCGAAGTAAGCATGGTGCTTATCTGACGGGAGAAAAAGGCAAGGTCCTTGGTCTTGAACTTTACCTTTGCGTCCTGGGTCTTTTCCGCTTCCTCGGTAAAGGACGTACAGAACAAGCCTTTGTTTTTCAGCTTTTGGACCAGCGCGGTCTTATCCTCGGCGCTTTCCTTGCCCCGAACGGTTTTACCGCTGATGTCGGTGGCGGTGTACCTGAAAATAGCCACTTTGATTACCTCCGCATAGTTTTGATGTTAGTAAAAATAAACGCGCATAAAGCCGATAACCAGCCGATTTTCGCAAATCCTCCCCCCTTTCGGGTCCAAATTCGCGCCAACCTCCGTTACGGCTTATCACCATTATAACACAAATTCCCCAAATGTACAATAAAAAACCGAAATTTTTTTCACATTGTCAATGTTTTTTGTTAAAAATAACAAAAATAAGGTATCAGAAATTACACTTAACACAAATCGATAACGGACTGTAAATTATCGGCTTATTTCAGCCCGTTATCAACTCTTTTGCATAAGGCAGCTTTTCTATCTCCACGCAGAACTCCCTCCATTCGGGGAGCCTGTGGTTTTTTCTTTGGCTGTAAATCGTTTTGAGACAGCGGTAATTGGTGGTCAGTCTCGCGGTCAGCTCGAAGCCGCAGGGATTGGAATATAGGAGCCTCAGATAGTCCTCGGGGTCGTTGGTCTCGTTGTAGCGCTCCTTCAGCTCCTCCATTATCTCTATCATACGGGGATCGACGTATTTGTTGTACTGCTTGGACAGGTCGAATTTCGCTATGCGGTGCATGGTGGACTGGCTGGAAACGAACTCCAAAAAGCGGTATCTTTCCGCCTCCGTCCACGCCTTGACGGTAAAGGTAAGGTCGAAGGCTACCCTTATCCCCGTTAAAAACTGGTCGTGCCCCTCTCCCTTGGGGCTTTGAGCAAGGCTTTTTATCCTGTCGGTGATGTCTCCGTTTACCGCCTCGGTGTCGACCGCCATGGGGTACTTGCTCGCCTTGAAGCACTCCTCCATATCGTAAACTCGTATATTTTCAAGCTTCATTTACCGATCCCCTCCTCCTGTCATTCGGACAGCATAAACATATCGTAGATCACCTTGACCGCCTTTTCAAAATCTCTTTCGTCAATGCCCACGATTATATTGAGCTCGCTGGAGCCCTGGTCTATCATTTTAATATTTATATCGGCATGGGACAGAGCGGCGAAAATGCGGGTAGCGGTCCCCCTTTTCTCCCTCATATTTCTGCCGACCACCGCCACCAACGCCAAATTGTTGATGACCTCTATGTGATTCGCGTGAGTGATCTGAGTTATGCGCTTCACCGTGTCGGGGTGCTTTTCCAGCTCCTCCGTGCTTACAACAAGGCTCATGGTGTCTATTCCCGTGGGGATATGCTCGAAGCCGAAGCCCTCGTTGTCCAGCACGGTGAGTATTCTCCTTAAAAATCCCACCTCGGAGTTCATTTCGTCCTTTTCTATGGAAATAACGCTGAAATGCTTTTTACCCGCAATGCCCGTGATTATTTTGTGCTCGCTTCCCTCGGGCGCCTCGGGCACTATCATGGTTCCCGGCGCGTCGGGAAGATTGGTATTTCTTATATTTATGGGGATCCCCGCGGTGCGGACGGGGAAAATAGCGTCCTGGTGCAGCACCTGCGCGCCCATATAGGACAGCTCGCGAAGCTCCTTATAGGTAATGTAGTCGATTATCTCGGGATCGTCCACTATGCGCGGGTCGGCAGCCAAAAAGCCGCTTACGTCCGTCCAGTTTTCGTACATTTCCGCGTTGATGGCTCTCGCCACGATCGAGCCCGTGAAGTCGCTTCCTCCCCTCGAAAAGGTCTGTATCGTGCCGTCGGGCTTAGCGCCGTAAAAGCCCGGGATCACCGCCTCGGAATACCCGCCCAGCACGGAGGAAAGGCAGGCGTCCGTCAAATCGGGGTCAAACTCGCCCCTTGCGGTAAAGAACACGCATTTTGCCGCGTCCACAAACTCAAAGCCCAAGTAATTCGCAAGGATAATGCCGTTAAGATACTCTCCCCTGCTGGCGGCATAATCTCTGCCCACTCTTTTCTTGAAATTTTCGGTTATCCTCTCGTATTCGTCGTCCAGGCTGATAGTCAAGCCCAGATCGCCGATTATCCCGTTGAATCTTTCGGCGATGGGCAGGAACTCAGCCGTCGCGTTTCTCCCCAAGCCCACCGCGTCATAGCAGGAATAAAGCATATCCGTCACCTTTATATCATCGGAGCTGCGCTTTCCCGGCGCAGAGGGGACCACGTAACGCCTGCTCTTATCGCTTCTGATTATCTGAGCTGCCTTTCTGAACTGATTGGCGTCCGCAAGAGAGCTTCCGCCGAATTTTACTACTTTAGCCATATCGATAAACCTTTCCTTACGAAAAAATATTTTACTATATTATTTGCTCGATTGTGAAAATTTGACAGTAGACGTATTTAATATTATAACATAAAAAAAGGAAAAAAGCAAATGTTTATTTTTTGAGTTTCCTTTTGAGTTTCCACCTATAAAGTTTCCCCAAAATTTCTCAATCAGAGAAAATCTTTTAATGGTTGCGCTTAATATTAAACATTATTTCTTATAAAAGTTTCAGTATGCTAATTTTTAATATTGCATATTATGTGATGTTTTCTTTTACTCGAAAGCGAGTGCAATGTGCGCTCCCGCGCGGGGCTTAAGGTGACACCAAAAGGGGGCGGGAGGGGGACAAGCAAACCCGTCAAAGCGAGGATTTTCCCCCTCCCGAG
>JAMPHV010000015.1 GCA_023663265.1 Bacteroides sp. | reverse complement strand
TTCATAACTCTATTATACCATGCTTGTCAATACTTTTGAAAATTGATTTCCGTGATATGGGAATTTCTGCCGGAGAAATATATCTTCCAAGCACTTTGGCTTATGGTGATAATGTCATAAATGCTATACGAAGTGGACAAAAGTGTTTGATTAAGCTGCATGGAACTGCAAATCAAGCAGAGTCGATAATCCTTACTGAAGATACTTTTAATAATACATATAAGCATGAAAATACGGCTTTAATAAATATAGTAGATTACCTATGGAACAGAGCAGCTTTATTATTTCTGGGGTGTGGGTTAAAAAAAGATTATTTGATTGAACATTTAAATACTTTGGCAAATTCATCAAAAACCAATTGGCATTATGCCATTTTACCATATCCTGAAAAGGATGAAGTAAAAAAACGTAAAAGACAGCTTTTGAAACTTAAAATAAGACCTATATGGTATCAATCTGGAAAGTATGAACAGATTTATATGATTTTACAAGCAATTATAGGATCTGACGGTTCAAAGGGAACAGATGAATACAAAAATAAAACGATAAAAGAAGACATTATAAAACAAACTTCTAAATTTGCAGTGACCAATAACGGAAATGTCGGTACACAAAAGACTATTAATATAGGATCTTTAAATGGCAAAATAATTCTATAAAGCGAGATAATCAATGGATAGTAATGAAAAATTAAACGACATTAGAATGGAGAAAAGTGTTTGTATTGAAAATATTGATGATTATTCCACAAACACAAATAATACTCAAATTCCAAATAAAGATTTTGATAATAATGAAAATATTAGTGAAAACATCAACAGTCGCATTAAAAAAGATGTTGCGTCTAAATTTGCAACACAAAATGAAGGTGATATAAGCACACAGTATATTATCAATATTGATCATATAAATGGTAACATTTTATCAGTTGAAGATGAAAAAATTTCAGTGAAATCAAAAGAGTCTGTTAAACAATATAAGTTATATGAACGTTCAGAATGCTCAGAATTTGTAAAAGAATATAAAAAAAGTCTACACCTCGCATGTGCTATATCAATAAGCTTTTTTGAATATGTTCCTGTGGCATATTTGCAGATTTTATCAGAACGCTTGTTAAAGCACTTTCCAGAAACATTGGATAAAAATGGGAATGAAGATAATTCAAATACGAATCCGTTCCTTTCATTGGATGATATTTTATCAGCGATCGGAGCACAGATTTGTATGGTTGCTTACGCATCTAAATTTGAAAATTTAACTGTAAGATGTGTTCACTTTGCAGAGCAGTCTGATAAGGTGATGGAAAATTTTTGGGAACTCTTTCCCATGCTACGAAACGAAATAATATCATGGTTGATAGAAATATATTTTTTACCCCAAAACAATAGTTTTAATGCAGTTCGTTCCATATGTGCCATTGAAAAAATAATAAAATTTGACTTTAGCGATTCTATTAGCAGACTTTTTGAATACTTAAAATCTGATAAAAAAAATAAACATTTGCTAATTGGATTGTTTATTATTCTTGTAAAAAATGAAACAACAAGGTATAATTCCTGCAAGATATTGGAGGAGTGGTCTGTTTCGCAAAATTGGCTTTGGGAGATTCCCTTGACTGTGTTTGCAGAAACCTCGCAGGATTTTTCTTTTATTCAAAAGCTTAGGCAAACACTATATATAAAAATACGTAATGGCTTGGATAATAATACAGATATACAGCTCATTTGTAAGGAAATGCTTATCTCCCCTAAATTGCGTACAATAATCGCCTCTGTATTTGATGAACTGTTTGCAGAAGCAACTACTCCACATAGAAAAGAGTCGGTATCTATTATTTATATACTAACTATTTTAAAATCATATTCATTTGTAAATAAGAAAAAAATTATATTACCTCTTGTTACTTTTGATAGCAAACAACAAGCCGAAAAAATTAAACCTATAATTATAAATATTATTTCCGATTTTTCTTTACGCCAGGGTTTGTTTATCATATTGGAATCATATATGGATGAAATAAAAAATTATGATATAACATTATCACTTTTGAATAGTTTAAAAAGTTTTTTCTATATACTCGCAAAAAACAATCAGAGACATTATGGTGATATACTTCATTTTCTTGTACAATTACAAAGTAAAAATAAAATTGCAAAAGATATTATGATATTTTTACAAGAAAAAATCACACATGAGAAGGAGATATTGTTAATATGATCAATTTGGTTATGAGTGAAACTGGGTATATCAGCGGAATGTTCCCCAAAATTCCTAATATGATAACCGGACAAGATACTTTGCTTATTAATGAGGAAGGGGCAATAAAAAAGGTTGATGATTATCTTACAACTAAAGATATTCGTATAGGAAAATATAATAAGCTTGTTCGTATTTCTGTTTTGCCAAATACAGCTGATATAATTATAAGCTCTATTAGCAAAAATAAACCCTATCAGTTTGATATTACAATTGGCGTTGAGTATTGTGTTACTGATTCTGCTACATATTACATAAACAGAAACTTATACGATATACTCAACTCTTTATCCGCTGATCTTATGAGAAGGCTTACACCAATAACCAAACAATATGAATTAACGAATAGTGATATTGACAATGCACTTTTAAATAAATTATCCGAAGAAAAATATTTATTAACCTCCCTTGGTATTATATATACCGTAAAATCAATAGATGCTGAACCTAATAATGAAGCGGCTGAATTTATAAAGAAAATGACAGATGCAACACTCAATGTTCTTGTTGAACAACATAAAGTCGGAGAGGCAGAAAAACTTACCTCATATAATATGGAAATGGCGATTATGTCAAAGGTGACTTCAGGAGAAATAGATATGAAAACAGCGCTTGAGACATTAAGCAACTCAAATCGTCAAGAGGGATTGAATAAATTGGAAGATATTGAACGATTAATTGTATTTATCAAAGGATTGCAGGAAAAAAATCTTATCACAGATAGTGAGATGGGACAAAATGTAGATAAATTTTTACAAGAATTGCATATAGGAATTACTGGCAATGGTACAAATTCAGGAATGAAAAAGACAAAACAAATTGCATCAAACAATCAGGATACAGATAAAACTCTTGATGATTTACTGCCTGATGATAAGGAGTGAAAAATGAGTCAGCAAGTGTTGCAAATAATACAAGACATCTCTATTTTTTGGAGAGCGTTTGCTGTATTCATGCTTTTATGGATAATATATATAATTTTCTCGCGTGTTATTTTTAAACTATTGGCACTTATTCCATCATTGATAAATTGGTTTTGGCAAAAACTATATCTATTACTTAATAATATAATGCATATTTTTCATAAAGTAGTTGGCCGAGCTTTTGCTAGTATGGATCAATCTGTTACCAATTTTTTTGGTTATGTTTCCAATTCTTTATACAAAGTAAAATTGGCAATTGAAAATACCCGCTTTAAAGCAAAACCATTGTTTAATAATGCTGGATATCAAGTTGTTGATGTGAATGGAAAACCGCAATATCAATATATTCCCAAAAGACCTTTTGTAGGTATAACATTTCTGTTATCACTATTAATGGTAATTTGGATTAGTGTGCCGACTTGGCTTCAAATTGAAGAACAAAAAAATGCTTTTACAGCGGCATATCACAAATATATTGATATTGAAGATACCGTATTAAAAATTTTGAATACAGAGAACATCGTTTATGTAAGATAATATAACGTTTAACGGATTTCAAACACTCAGTAATATAATTATGCTATTACAATGAAAGGGAATATATCGAAATGATAGAATCAAGAGCTGATGTTATAGGCTTATTAAATGCCTATCTTGTTACGCAACATGAATGTACTCATCAATCTTGGATGCCAGGGTCAGAGGGATGGAGTGGAAAGAAAGAAGCTATTTATTCGAATGGGGTAGTTTTTGGAAAGTTTCGTGAAAATGATGAAGCAACTATGCAAATGCTAAAAATAGGGGTAGAAGACAGGGTATTAAAAGAAGAAATTAAATTAGAAATTGAGCACTATATAAAATCATTAGAGCAGCTTGAAAAATTAGATTGTATGCAAGAAAAGATATTAAGCTCTCAAAAATTAGAATTAAAAAAATTACAGACGATTTCAGTGGATGAATGGATTGAAAAAAATTGTGGCTGGATAGAAAGGGATTCGCAAGAGATAACAAATTCTGAAAAAAGAGTTCTTCTATATCTGTACTATTCCTTTAAAAATTTTAAGTATGAAAGAAATCATCCATATTGTAGTGATGTAGATGAATTAGAAAAAAATATAAGGGAATTTTGGATAAGCAGAGTCAATTTCAAAAATACGGAATTGTACCGGTGGATGAGAATAGAGAGTTAATTTCAATTGATCCCCCTCGCATATATGATAAAACAATAAACAAAACTTTTTTTATAAAGAACTTATCATTGCCTTTATTGCAAAAGATTTCTGAAATGAGGTCTAATGAAATGATAGGCGATTTTGCTGTGAGACTTTTTAATGAACCGGGCTATGAGGGAAAGATGGACTCTGAATATATAGCAGAGGCATTGGAACGTGGTAAAGTATTTGATTTTGTAAATTTGGGTAACTATTCTGTAAGCAAACTATATTCTGAGAAGTATGAAAACTGTATGTGGGTAGTTATTGATCCTCAAAATATTACTTTTGAAGAATTATCTGAAGATTTTGATATTTATGATGACATGATTGTGACTCAAGTGATTCATTTGCAATACAGTTTAGAAGATGGGAATGCATATATTACACATTTAGACCATGAATATGTTTTTTATTCAGTTGATGAATATGATAAACGATTGGGCGATGTTCGACAGAAAGGGGAAACGAAAACTAGAATGAAATCTTTTAAAATCGATCACGCTAAAATTCCATTTGATAGTCGTTGCATGATATTTAGAAAAGATGAGAACGGAAATGATTTTGATTTACCTCCTCAAGATGAACAATTTTTGTGTTATGTATTAGAACGCTATTTTAAACACAAAGATCTTTTAAGAGAATATTTTCAGAAAATATAGAGTATAAGACTAGTTTGGCTATTACTCTGTAGATAAAATGATAGCTTTTAAAGAAAGAGAAAAAAGGAAAAGCTTTACACAAATAGAGCCTAAATATGTGTATAGATGAATGTCGATGGCAGCGGTTTTTATATGTGTTCAGGTAGAAAATATCACAAATATGTGATATAATATGTATATCAAGAGAATTTATGTCAAAGGAAGGCTAAAAAAATGTTCAATTATCCAATAGCGGTTACTATTGATACCAATATTAGATGCTGCCAAATATGACTTAAGTGAGGGTAGCACACTTCAACTACTCAAAAAATATGTCAATGAAGGAAAAATCAAAGTAGTTTTAAGTAACATTGTAGTTAGAGAATCGAAGAAACATCTTGCTAAGCAAGTAAAAAAGTGTGTGGTGTTGCAAGAAAATTAAGGACAGAAGTCTTGTAAGAATCTACAGAGCATTTAATAAACTATATTGGTTTAAACAGATTGTTAGAGATTTGGAAAGACAAAAACACTCTTATCGAAAAAAGCGAGGAACTATTTGAGAATTTCATACGGGAAATTAATGCAGAAATTCTTGGTACAGATTTAATAAACTTGGACGAAATAATAGATGATTATTTTGAAATCAATCCGCCGTTTGAAGAAGGAGAAAATAAGAGAAAATAAGAGAAAAGAATTTCCTGATGCATTTATTGCCTATCAGATAAGAAAACGTTTTGGCGAAACCGAAGATGTTGCCATAGTAAGTAATGATAATGGATTTAAGAGAGCTTGCCTACAAACCAAAAACCACTTCTTCAGCTCGTTAGGTGCATTATTTGATGCAATAAACAAAGAAAAAGAGGAAGCATATACAGAAACAATAAATATAATAAAAGAGTTGCAATTCCGTATTGGCTCTACTGTGTTGGAATATATTAGAAATAACGAAAACATTGATGTAAGAGGACTTTCATACGATAAAGATGGGATTGCATATGGCTTTGATTATGATGAGTTTTATCTGTATAACGTTTCAGATATAACATTCATGGTTCATTCTGTAGATGAAATGTCTGATAAAACCTCAAAAGTCACTCTTTTATGTAAAGCCGACATATCTGTCGATTGCTACTATGAAGATTATGACAATGCTACTTGGGATTCTGAAACTAAAAAATATGTTTTTGTTGATAATATCAAAATGAGAGAAGAACACAGTGCAAGATTTGGATGCAGAATTAAACTTGAGCGTGAAACAAAGTCATTCAAGATATTTCCGTTCATGATTATTTTAGGTGGAGAATCAAGAAAAGAGAGATATGAGATCGAGAGACAGTCTGCTGAAAACTATGAACAGGAAATCCAAGATATGGATAGAGAATCTCTTGGTTTTACTCCACTTGGAAACTACGAGTCATATTTGGAAGATGCCCTGCCTGATTCAGAACTTTCCATCGAAATACTTGAAAGATTTGAAACAATTAACGAGATTCATCGCAAATTCGAAGATTTTTGTATTAGTTACGATTCATTATTGGAAGATCTTAATAATTCCGATCCTCTAAAAACGGTCAAATCAATATATGATAATTTATCAGATATCAGATGTCCCCCATATTGTCAATATAGATAATATTGAAGATTCCGAAATTGAAGAAATAAAAAAATGGATAAACGACAAATGTGAGAAAGCATCTGAGATTGCCAAAGAACATTTCCTGACGGATACGCTTAATTATGGTTGTTATCAAAGGAATAGATGGCAGTGAAATAACTTTTTCTATAGATGAAATTGAGATAAGCCCCGCCGAAGGAAACGAAGAAATCATCAACATTTATTTGTCGAATAGTCAAGGAGAAATAATAAGCGGTCACATCAAATTGATTGTATGCTATCTGAATTTTGATGAGGATGGCGGGGCTTCTGATGGTATAGAGGATGAAATTGAATACGAATTTTACGAGATAATAAAAGAAATGGATTGCTTTATTTTTGAACAAAATCAACTTGCTGAAAAAGAAGCAAAAATTGTCGAGATTATTGAAACTGCTTTAAAAAGATATTGACAGTCGTGTTGCAATATATTATGGTAACTGCTAAAACCCTATTTGATAAAAATCGCAATCGCCTAACAAAGCCATTTTTGGAATGTACATTTAACGAAATTTGAGGTTTTTAGAGGTTACCTTATAATATAAATAGTAAAAGCTGGGAGTTTTTTAGCGTGAAGAAAAAATCTTTTTGTCAACGAATCACATAGAAAAAACGACGGCTTTCGACAAAGCTGTCGTTTTTTCTATGTGAAATTTTCAAAAATCGGTTGACAAATCCTATTGGATAGGGTATAATATAGACAGTAGGTGATACAATGACAAGGAAGTTTGTTATGCTGCCGGAATTTGACAAGAACTGGGCAAGTATGGGATTGAACGACAACGATTTGCGAAGACTTCAGGAGGAACTGCTTTTCAATCCCGAAAAGGGCGACGTTATGCAAGGAACGGGCGGTCTGTGAAAGCTTCGGTTTGCGTTTGAAGGCAAAGGAAAAAGCGGCGGCGTTCGGGTCTGTTATGTTGATTTTGCGGTTTATGAGAGTATTTATCTTATCACCGCATATCCTAAAAGTGAAAAGGATAACCTAAGCAAAAGCGAGCGCAACTCTATCGCAAAGCTGATAAAGGTACTGGAGCGTACATTATCCGAAAAGGAGTGATAATATGAACGTTTTTGAGAGTATTATGACAGGCTTAAATGAAGCTGTGGATTACGAAAAGGGTAAGGGCAGGGCTCGGACCGTACAGCTTACGGTCGCGCCTGTTCCCGATTTCACGGCTGAAGAAATAAAGGCTTTGCGGCAGTCCTTAAAGATGACGCAGGGCACATTTGCCGCACTTATGGGCGTTTCGTCCAAAACCGTTGAGGCTTGGGAGGCGGGCACGAATATCCCGCTTGGCACTGCTCGGAGAATGTTGGGGTTGTTGAAATCGGACAATTCTATTCCGACAAAATATAACCTTGTGGGTTGACGGTTTATCTCATTTGGTTAGTGTCGAAAAAATCTATTTAGTAACGATGTCACACATCTTTTGGAAAAACCGCAGCTTCGGCTGTGGTTTTTTGCAAAAGGGAAAAGGGCTCGTCTGTCGCCTGCGGCTCGTCCTCGCCTCTTTTCCGTTTCAATTTTTCTTGGGGCTGTAAAAAATTATCTTAAAACTTCAAGCATATAAATTTGTACCGCAAAAATCAAAATTTGCCGACGAAGACGACACCTTAATGGTCAATTATTATAATAAAAACGACCTGTTTTCGACAGGTCGTTTTTTACAGCCCCTTTTTACCATAATAATAAAATTTTCGCCTCAATGTTGAAATTTTATGTGGAATGTGTTATAATATTGTTAAGCAAATGTAAAATTATCTTGATTACACATGTATATTGAAAGGTACGGTGGCTCATATGACTGTCAATGATGTTAGAGACCTGCTCAGCGCAAACGTCCTCACGGGACAGACTATGCTTTCAAGGGAGGTGCGGACCGCCTGCGGCTCGGATATGATGAGCGACGTTTTGGCTTACATAAAGGACAACGCGGTGCTTTTGACCGGGCTTTTAGACCCGCAGGTCATCACCACTGCCGAAATGATGGGGATCGTATGCGTGGTTTTTGTCAGAGGCAAAACCCCCGACTCGAATTTAAAGCAGCTTGCCGACGAGATGAACGTTCCCGTGCTAACCACCAATCTCAGAATGTTTGAGGCGTGCGGCATACTGTACAGCGAGGGTCTTGGCGCGAACAGAGGATAAGGCTTGAAATGAAAGGACCGATAAGCTTGACTGTCGAAGAGCTGTGCGCGGCGGACGGATTTAAAACGATTTGCGCGGGAGAATCTGGCAGAACGGTAAAAGCGGTTTACTGCGGCGATCTGCTGAGCAGAGTTATGCTCAAAGCGCCCGACGGCTGCGCCTGGGTCACTGTTATGGGCAATGTAAACGCCGCGGCGGTCGCTTATGCGGCAAACGTTTCCTGTATAATACTTGCCGAGGGCGCGGAGGCGGACTCGGAAATGCTTGAAAGATCGGCAGAGCATGGCATAAATGTGCTCGGGACCGAGCTGCCCGTGTTTGAGGCGGCAATGGCAATTTATGAGAAATTGAACGAATAGACAAAGAAACAAGAAAGGACGGCAGCTATGGCAAAAATGAACGCCAATTTCCTTGACCTTAAGGAAAACTACCTTTTTAAAGAAATCAGCAAGCGCGTAAACGAGTATGTTTCCGCTCACCCCGACAACAAGCTCATCAAAATGGGCATAGGAGACGTTACCCTGCCCCTCGCCCCCGCGGTTACGGCGGCTATGGAAAGGGCAAGCCGCGAAATGGGGAACAAGGAGACCTTCCGCGGCTATGAGGACAGCGGTCAAGGCTATGATTTTCTGCGCAATGCGGTGAAAAATTATTACGCCAAGAGAAACGTTACCCTTGACAACGAGGAAATATTCATAAGCGACGGCGCAAAGTCCGATACGGGAAATATAAACGACATTTTCGACAGCTCGTGCAGGGTGCTTGTCACCGATCCCGCCTACCCCGTTTACGTAGATTCAAACACCATGGGCGGAAAGATCATAGAATATGCCGACAGCACCCCCGAAAACGGCTTCGCCGCAATGCCGCCGCAGGCTCCCGCCGATCTTGTCTATCTTTGCTCCCCCAACAATCCCACAGGCTCGGCTTATACAAAGGCGCAGCTTAAGGAGTGGGTGGACTATGCGCTGAAAAATAAGGCGGTCATTATCTTCGACGCGGCGTACGAGGCGTTTATCACCGACGACAGCCTGCCCCACAGCATTTTCGAGATCGAGGGCGCAAAAAAATGCGCCTTGGAGATAAGCTCCCTTTCCAAAACGGCGGGCTTTACGGGCACAAGGTGCGGATATACCGTTATTCCCGACGAGCTTATGTTTGAAGCGCCCGACGGAACGGAGCACAGCGTGAGAAAAATATGGGCGAGACGTCAAGGCAGCAAGTTCAACGGCGTTTCCTATCCCGTGCAGAGAGCGGCTGAGGCGGTCTTCTCCGAGGAGGGGATGAAGCAGTGCAGGGAGATAATAGGGTACTACCTCGAAAACGCCTCCGTGATGATGAAGACCTTTCGCAAGCTGGGAATAGAGTTCACGGGCGGAGTCAACAGCCCTTATATATGGTTCAGGTGCCCCGACAATATGGGAAGCTGGGAGTTTTTCCACAGACTGCTGAACGAAGCGGAGGTGGTGGGAACACCGGGCGAGGGCTTCGGCAAAAACGGCGAGGGTTGGTTCAGAATGACGGCGTTCGGCTCGAGAGAAAATACGGCGGAGGCTATGGCAAGACTGGAAAAAATGCTGGGATAAGGGCGAAAGGTAACTATGAAGCAAGCTATCAACACCATCACCTCATGGCAGACGTTGGAGCAAGCCGTTTTGAGCTGCGGCTTCCTCCCCTTTTTCAAGAACGATATCTCGGGCTTTTCGGTAGAGGAGCTGACCCCGCCCGAGCTGTGGTTTTCCGATACCGAGGAGGGACCCTGGGAGTGGAAGGGTCCCGCGGCGAGAAACCTTAAATGCGTATACGGAAAGCTTTTCCAAAAAAAAGCGGGGTTCGTAAGTCTCGAATGGCTCCCCGACCTTGCCAATTACCGCAGAAACGGCTATGATTTTGATTCAAGGTACGAGGAGGGGTTAGTCTCCCAAAAGGACAAAACCGTTTACGACGCCGTGGCGGAGCGCGGCACTCTGCTGTCCAAAGAGCTGAAGCGGCTCTGCAACTACCGCAAGGGCGGCAGCAAGGGCTTTGAAACGGTCATAACAAGGCTGCAAATGCAGACCTACATTATAACCGCGGATTTCGAGTATATGAAAGACAAATACGGAAGTCCATACGGCTGGGGCGTTGCAAAATACGGTATTCCCGAGCTGCTGTTAGGCTCCGACCCGCTGACCTCCGCGTACATAAGAGAGCCCGAGGAATCCTTGGAAAGGATAATTACATATTTAAAAAAGCTGCTCCCTAAGGCTTCGGAGCAGCAGATCATGAAAATTGTAAAATACCGATAGCTCGACCGATCGGCTGAAAAAAGAGTTTATTACAACAACCGTTTGAATTGCGGATAAATCAGCAATTCAAACGGTTGTTGCATTATAAATTTATTTGTTTAGCTCTCTTCTATTTGTTCTCCCAAGAAGATAATCGACCGACACGTTGTAATAATCCGCAAGCGCTATAAGCGTTTCGGTAGGGATATCATGTCCGCCCGATTCGTAATAGCTGTATGTCCTTTGACTGCAATGAAGGACCCTTGCTATCTGCGTCTGCGTCAAGTCGTGGTCCTCCCTTAGATCTTTTATTTTTTGATACATAGTACGCCTCCCTAAAATTATACGGAGAGCTTCAATATCCTCCTTTTGAGCAAAAAGCGGAGGATTTTTTATGAAGCGCCCTATAAGAATATTTTATGTTAGAATAAAATATTCTATTGACTTTTAGAATAAAACGTGCTATAATTTTAAAAAAGGAGGAAATATCTATGGAAGAAAACAATGTTAACAACGGTCAAGCCGAACAGCAGGTAATGACCCCACAGCCAATGCCGCAGCAGAACATAGTTACAGAAGCGCCGTCTGCGCCGCCGATGGTTCAGAATACTAAATTTTGCAAGCATTGCGGCGGGAAAATACCGTCTGACGCGGTGCTTTGCACGTTATGCGGCAGACAGGTCGAGGAGCTTAATCAAAACCAATCGCAGCCGCAAATAGTTATAAATAATACCAATGATAACATAAACACCAACGCCAATGTGAACGGATATATGGGCGGGCGAATGAAAAACAAGTGGGTAGCCTTTGTTTTATGTCTGTTTTTGGGGCTTGTGGGCGGTCACAAATTTTACGAAGGAAAAGCGGGCATGGGGATTTTGTACATACTTACCCTCGGTTTGTTTGGGATAGGCGCGTTTATAGATTTGATAGTAATTTTGTGTAAGCCTAATCCATATTATGTATAACAAAAAATAACCGTTTACAAAGCGGTCTCCCGCTTTGTAAACGGTTATAATAATTGTCAATTGTCAATTATCATATATCTCGGGTCTCTTCAGCTCCCCCACCTCGTTCATGCTGTCAATGATCATGGAAAAATCGGACACTATTTCTTTTCCGTCCTTTTCAAAGACGCCCTTTTGATCCAAACGGCAGCAGTACCCCTCTTGATCCAGCCATATGCTGCTTTCAAAGCTTTTTATATCTCCCAGCTCGGAAAGAGCTTCCGCAAATTGAGCGGCATTGTAATAAAAGGTTATTTTTTTCCCGTTTTCGGTTTCCTCAACGCTGCTTCCCGTGACGGCGTAGGCGTTCATGGAAATAACGCCCTCCTCGGTGTAGGGGTGGCGTTTTTTTCTGTCGTAATAGCGGTAGCTTTCATCTCCCTGCCCGATAAAGCTCCATTCGCCGTCCCCGTTATATTTGAAGTTGATCTCCGACCCGTTATGAAATTCGCAGTAGGCTTTGTCCCCCTCGGTGCCGATAAAAAGGTAGGTCAGGTTACCGTCCTCGCGGTATTTGAACGTAAACTCCTCCGTTATCTCTCCGCTTTCGTTGTCCCGCATATAGAAATGACCGCTGTCCAAAGCGGTATAAAGCTTTTTGGCTTCCATGACCTCGGCGTAGCCGTCGATGCTCTTATAGGCGGCGGCTTCGGGGGAGCAGGCGGCGAGAAAAAGCGGCGCGGCTGTCAAAACGTAAAACAAAACGGTTTTTGCGGCTTCCTTAAGCATTGCACGATCCTTTCAAAAATAAAACAACCGCTTAAAGCAAGCGGTCGTTTATCAATTTTTTGCAGCGGTTAAATTATTCGGCAAATCCGCTTTCAACCAACTTGATGAGACCCTCGACAGCAAGCTGTTCATCGGAGCCGTCGGCGATAACGCGAATGGTGGTTCCGCCTACGATACCCAAGGAGAGTACACCGAGAAGGCTCTTGGCGTTCACTCTGCGCTCTTCCTTTTCGACCCAAATAGAAGACTTATACTCATTGGCTTTCTGGATAAAAAAGGTTGCGGGTCTTGCATGAAGACCGACTGAATTTTTTACCTCTACATCTTTTGCAAACATATCTTTGTTCCTCCGTTTTGATTTAAGGTTATGTGTGTATACCCATAAGGTTATATTTACCTTTCATCACTATACAGTATATAACGAAAAAAGGTTTTAGTCAACAGTCATTTTGAACTTTTTACCTCTTTTTGGGTGATTTTTTCAAAAAAGAACATTTTAGGCAAATTCTAAATTACACATTTGTGACCCTTGCACAATTGTGCTTAACTTGTATGTTATACACTTACAAAAGTTTTCCACAATGAGGAGGTGAAAAAATAATATGTCGGAAAGGGATTTTCCCGTAATAATTGATGAGCTTATGAGATACCCATATTCTTTTTCAGATCGTCTCCGAATTTTTTAAGCTTATCCATAAAGCTTTCCTTCTTTTCAAAATTCTTTTCGTTCATGGCGGACTCAAGCTGCTGCAAAAGCTCCTTTTGCGCTTTGGTAAGACGCTTCGGCACCTCCAAGGCGATCCTTATCATCATATCCCCGCGCCCGTCTCTCTGACAGTGCTGAACTCCCTTTCCGCGGAGCCTCAAAACGTCGCCGGGCTGAGTTCCCTCGGGGATACGGTAGGTAACGTTGCCGTCGATGGTGGGGACCGTAAGCTCGTCGCCCAACGCCGCCTGGGTATAGCTTATGGGCAGCTCCACCCAAATGTCGTCGTTTCTGCGCTCGAAAAGCGGGTCCTTTCTTACGCTTATCCTTACCTTTAGGTCGCCGACCGAGCCGCCGTTTATTCCCGCATTGCCCTGGCGGGGCACGTTGAGTATCTGTCCGTTGTCGATACCTGCGGGAACGTTTATGGTGACTCTTTTACGCTTTTGCACTCTGCCGCTGCCTCCGCAGGCGGAGCAGGGGTCCTCTATCATCTTGCCCTTTCCGCCGCAGCGCGTACAGGGTCTTTGTGTGGACATGGAGCCCAGCATGGTGCGCTGTGTGACCCTTATAACGCCCGAGCCGTGACAGTCGGGACAGGTCTTTGGCGTGGTGCCCGGCTTTGCGCCGCTGCCGTTGCAGGCGTCGCAGGTGTCCGCCCTGGTGAGCTCTATATCGTGCGACACGCCCTTGCACGCTTCCATAAAGCTTATATCAAGGTTTACCGCAATGTCGGAGCCGCGCTGAGGGGCATTGGGGTTGGAACGCCTTGTTGAGGCGCCGCCGCCGAAAATGCTGTCGAAAATGTCTCCCAGATCTATGCCGCCGTCCGCCGAAAAACCGCCGAAGCCGCCGCCGTAGCCGTAACCGCCCGCTCCGCCGCCGTAGGAGGGATCGACTCCCGCATGACCGAACTGGTCGTACCTTGCCCTTTTCTGCGGGTCGGACAGCACGTCGTTGGCTTCGTTTACCTCCTTAAATTTAGCCTCCGCATTGGGGTCGTCGGGATTTAGATCGGGGTGATATTTTTTTGCAAGCTTTCGGTAAGCCGACTTGATCTCCGACTCGCTCGCGCCCTTTTGAAGCCCCAGGACCTCGTAATAATCTCTTTTTTCTGCCATAGATAGCCAACTCCTAACAATGACACCTTAAGGCAACGCAAATCCGCGCTGCCTTAAAATGCATTTTTATATTTTCTCGGTTCAGTTTGCGTCCTTATAGTCAACGTCCACGAAGTTGTCGCCGCCGTCCGCCGACGAGGAGGTGCCCTCGCCGCTTACGCTTGCGCCCTGTGCGTTCGCGCCCGCTGCCGCTCCCTGTTCCTTGTAAACTCTTTCCGCAACGGCGTAGAAAGCGGTCTGAAGCTCTTCCTTGGCGGTCTTTATCTTATCGGTATCGGTGCCCTTGAGAGCCTCCTTAAGAGCGTCTATTTTGGGCTGAACGCTTCCCTTTTCCTCTGCCGTTACCTTGTCGCCGAATTCGTTAAGGGATTTTTCGGTCTGGTATACCATGGAGTCAGCCTCGTTGCGCAGATCGACCTCCTCGCGGCGCTTCTTGTCCTCCTCCGCATACGCTTCGGCTTCCTTTACCGCCTTGTCGATATCGTCCTTGCTCATATTGGTGGAGGCGGTGATGGATATATGCTGCTCCTTGCCGGTGCCCAGGTCCTTTGCGGAAACGTTGACGATACCGTTAGCGTCGATATCGAAGGTCACCTCTATCTGAGGGATACCTCTCGGAGCGGGAGCGATACCGTCGAGACGGAAGGTACCGAGAGACTTGTTGTCCTTTGCAAAATCGCGCTCGCCCTGCAATACGTTGATGTCAACACTGGGCTGGTTGTCCGCGTAGGTGGAGAATATCTGAGACTTCTTTGTGGGTATGGTGGTGTTGCGCTCGATCAT
This sequence comes from Bacteroides sp., assembly GCA_023663265.1. GTDB lineage: Bacteria > Bacillota > Clostridia > Oscillospirales > Ruminococcaceae > Ruminiclostridium_E. The sequence goes on along the minus strand of JAMPHV010000015.1, from coordinate 23,236 downwards.
TCTTGTGCATACGCCGCCCGCGGTCTCTACGCCGAGGGAAAGAGGAGTAACGTCAAGCAGAAGCAGACCGCTTACCTCCTTGTTGAGCACGCCGCCTTGAATAGCCGCGCCCACCGCCACACATTCGTCGGGGTTGATGCCCTTGAACGGCTCCTTGCCGATATAGCTCTTTACGGCGTCCTGCACGGCGGGGATACGTGTGGAGCCGCCTACCAGCAGGACCTTGTCGATCTCGCTTATTTTAAGTCCGCTGTCCTTTATCGCCTGCTCCAGGGGTCCCATGGTCGCCTTTACAAGGTCGGCGGTCAGATCGTTGAACTTCGCCCTCGAAAGGGTAACGTTCAAATGCTTGGGTCCCGTGGCGTCGGCGGTGATATAAGGAATGTTGATATTAACGGAGGTGGTGTTGGAAAGCGCGATCTTGGCTTTTTCCGCCTCGTCCTTAAGTCTCTGCATGGCAAACTTGTCGTTGCGCAGGTCGGTGCCGTCCGACTTCTTAAACTCGTCCACCAAAAAATCTATTACTCTTTGGTCAAAGTCGTCTCCGCCCAAGCGGTTGTTGCCCGCCGTAGCCAAAACCTCCTGAACTCCGTCGCCGATCTCGATAATGGAAACGTCGAAGGTGCCGCCGCCTAAGTCGTATACGACTATCTTCTGCTCGCTGCCCTTGTCAACGCCGTAGGCAAGAGCCGCCGCCGTAGGCTCGTTTATGATACGGTGCACGTTAAGTCCCGCGATCTGTCCCGCGTCCTTGGTCGCCTGACGCTGCGAGTCGGTAAAATAGGCGGGTACGGTGATGACCGCGTCGCTTACCTTTTCGCCCAAATAATTTTCAGCTTCAAGCTTCAGCTTCTGCAAAACCATGGCGGAGATCTCCTGGGGAGTGTACTTCTTGCCGTCGATATCTACCTTATGATCGCTGCCCATATGGCGCTTAATGGAGATAACGGTCTTGTCGGGGTTGGTGACAGCCTGGTTCTTGGCAAGCTGACCCACCAAACGCTCGCCGTCCTTGGTGAAAGCCACGACGGAGGGGGTGGTCCTGTTGCCCTCTGAGTTGGTGATAACGATAGGCTCGCCGCCCTCTATTACCGCTACGCATGAGTTGGTGGTACCCAAATCGATTCCTATAATTTTTCCCATAATAAATCGTTCCTTTCTTTGTGCCGCCTTTTGCAGCCGTTATATTTATCGTTTTTTATACTATGCATACACCGCCACCATGGCGAATCTTAATATTCTGTCCCCGAGCCTGTAGCCCTTTTGGAACGTGGAAGCTATGGTGCCGCTTTCCTGTCCCCCGTCCGCGGGGACCTGCTGCACCGCCTGGTGCAGCGCGGGATCGAACTCGCCCTCGGAGGGTATCTCCTCGACGCCCAGCTTGTCAAGCGTCTCCATAAAGGACCTGTATATCATTTCCACGCCCTTTTTGAAATTCTCGTCGGAGCACTCGGCGCTTAACGCCCTTTCCAGGCTATCCGCCACCGTCAGAAATTCCGACGCGGTCTTGGCGGTTATTTCGGGCTCCAGCTCGATACGTTCCCTGCTTGTGCGCTTGCGGTAGTTATCGTATTCCGCCATGTTGCGCATAAGCTGATCCCGAAGCTTTTCTATTTCCTCGTTTTTCTTTTTCAGCTCGGCTTCGAGGGGATCGGCGGGAGCTTCCTCCGCTTTATTTTCGATCTCCTCCGCCTGCTCGGTTTGTTCGCTCTCCTCCTCTTCGTTCATATCCTTTTCGATATCTTTCTCAATATCCCTTTCCTTGTCGTTTTTCTTTTTTTCCGTTTTACTCAATGTCCTTTGCCTCCTTTTCCTCGGGAAGCAGCGCGGCGCCCGCCGCGTCCGCCTCCGATCCCTCTCCGCTTTCGCTTAGAAGGTTGGTTATCTTATTTGAAAAATATTCCAAATAGGGTATTATTTTTTTATAATCTATCCGCGCGGGACCTATCACTCCGAAGCTTCCCGCCTTATGACCGTCCTTTTCAAACGAGGCGGTTATTATGCTTGAATTTGAGACCACAAAGGTTTGATTTTCCTGCCCGAACAGTATGTTTATTCCGGAAAAGGCTCCCGCCAGTATCTCGCTGAGCTTTTCCCTGTTTTGCAGTATGGCGGCTATCTCGCGGCTTTCGAGCTGGTCGCAGGCGATAAGGTTCGCCTCGCCGTTCATGCTGACCTGTTCCCTTACCATTTCCGCCGACATTTCCGCAATGCCCTTCATAAGCGGAGACAGCATCATCATATAGCTGCCCAGCGCCGAGGAAAGGCTTTCCATAAACTCATCGGACAGGTTTTCGAGATTGAGCCCCGTAAGGTTTTCGTCGGCGAACTTAGTGAAGAAGCTGACCTGCTCGTGAGTCAGATCGAACTGCAAGCGGCATACCCTGTTCTTTATGCTTCCTCCCGAGGTAACTAACAGGAGCACGTACATTCTGCGCCCCGTAGGTATTACCTCTACCTTGGTGATGACCGAAAACTTACCCGTTTCGTTGGCGGTGACTATGGCGCACCTTGTGACCTCCGAAAGGGCTCGCCCCGCCGCCTCGATAAGCTGATCGTCCGTGTCCGCTCCTATATCCTCGAATATTTCGTCGATACGCTCTCTTTCGTCCTCCGACAGCCGATTATCGGGCATAAAGGTCTCGATATAAAGACGGTAGCCGCTGAAGGTGGGAACTCTTCCCGCGCTTGTGTGAGGGTGCTCGAGGTAGCCTAACTGCTCGAGCATCGCCATTTCGTTGCGTATAGTGGCTGAGGAGACCTTCATCGCCAGCTTTTCCTGCACCGTTTTTGATCCCACCGGCTCGCCGGTGCGGATATACTCGTCAACCACCGTTTCCAATATTTTTAACGCTCTTTTTTCCATTTCAACGTTCATTCCTTTTAGAGTCTAACAGCATTTATACCGAGCGATCTTTGAAGCATAAATGCTTTAGAAAAGCCGCCGCAAAAGCTTTTGGCACTCTTGCGGTCTGTGTGTTAGCACTCTTCCTCTTAGAGTGCTAAACATAATGTATCACTTTTTTGCTCGGTTGTCAAGGGGTTTTTAAAAATTTTTTAAATTTTTCACAAATTCTTTTTGGGGAAACTTCAATATTGTAATTCCCCTATAATTATGTTATAATGAATTATTAAAGCAGCGATCACGCACAAGGAGGTTTTCCCAATGCCGCAAGCAAGCGCTCAAAAGCTGAATTACCAAAGGCTTGACCCCGAAATAGCCGCTCGGATAGAAGCTGACCGTCAAGCACATATTTCCAACCCGTACAAGGCGAAGGACGAAAACGCCCTGCGCCGCGATCCGTCAAGGGATAAGTCCACTCTGCTCCGTCCCGCTTACATAAGGGATATAGACAAGATACTCCACCTCCCGCTGTACAACCGCTACAACGACAAAACGCAGGTTTTTTCCTTCGTGAGCAACGACGACATCACAAGACGGGGGCTGCACGTTCAGCTTGTATCGCGTATCGCAAGGAATATCGGCAGGCTGCTCGATCTGAACCTCGATCTGATAGAGGCGATCGCCTTGGGGCACGATATCGGCCATACTCCTTTCGGGCACGCGGGAGAAAGGTACCTCGACGAGCTGCTCTGCAATGAAACGGGCAAACGCTTCAATCACAACGTTCACAGCGCAAGAGTGCTGGATATACTGTATAAAAGAAACATCAGCCTGCAAGTGCTGGACGGCGTTTTGTGCCACAACGGCGAGCTTGAGCTGGAGGAATACCGCCCGCTGCCGCTTAAGGATTTTGCGGATTACGACAGACGGGTGGAGGAATGCCGCGCCGAGGGGGACAAGGCTATAAAAAAGCTGATCCCCTGCACCTTGGAGGGCTGCGTTGTAAGGATAAGCGACATTATCGCCTATATAGGGAAGGACAGGCAGGACGCCATGACCGCGGGCATAATAGACGGCGGCACGGTTTTTTCCTCGAATATCATCGGCAGCAAGAACGCCGAAATGATAAACAATATCGTGGTAGACGCGGTGAACAACAGCTACGGAAAGGATCACATAAGGATAAGCAGGGACGCCTTCGAGGATATCAAAACGGCAAAAAGGGAAAACTACGAAAAAATTTACCTCGATCCCAAGGTCAACGATATGTATGACGACACCATAAAGCCGATGTTTAAGGAGCTGTACTACAGGCTGCTCGACGATACGGCGGCAAGGAGGGAGGATTCCGTCGTTTACAGGCACCATATAAATTATATCCGCGAGGGCTTAAGATATTATACGGAGGATTTTGACTATGCCGACGAGGAGCCCAATCAGATAGTCGCGGATTACATAGCGAGCATGACGGACGATTACTTTGTGGAGCTTTACAAGCTGCTGTTCCCCGACGGCAGGTACAGGATCGAGTATAAGTCTTATTTTTAGCCGTAACGATATTTATACGTTTTTTCAATTTTTTCCAAGGCACCGAGCGGGAATATTTGTATTAAAAATACAAATAAATAACCACAAAGTCACAATATCGGAAAGGATTGAAAACAATGAACGTTTTAAACGAAGACATATCCAAAAAAAATATAAGCACGGTAAATTCCTTTTTTAAGATCACCTTGGCGGCATTGGCAATATGCGGCGTATTGGCGGGAGCTTCAAGAACGGCGTCCGTACCCGTATATTCGCAGCAGGGCTCCCGCGGCACCGAGGTGGAAGAGATACAAAGGGTATTGCAGGAGTGGGGCTTGTTCCGAGGGGAAATAACGGGCTACTTCGGCACCGCCACCGAAACCGCCCTTAAGGCGTATCAGCGCTCCAACGGCTTGAACGAAACGGGCATAGCCGACGAGGCTACCCTTAAAAAAATGGGGATCACCATAGGCACCCGCCCCAACGCCACCAACGCCAACGTCAACCTGCTGGCGAGAATAATCTCCGCCGAGGGACGCGGTGAAAGCTATGTGGGACAGGTGGCGATAGGCGCGGTGATACTGAACCGCATCGAGCATCCCTCCTTCCCCGACACCTTGCAGGGCGTAATTTACCAAGGCGGAGCCTTTACCGCCATAGTTGACGGACAGTTTAACGAGCCCGTTTCCGAATCGGCGTACTATGCGGCAAGAGACGCCCTTTCGGGCTGGGACCCCACGGGAGGCTGCATATACTACTTTAATCCAAAAAAGACCGACGACAGCTATATGCACAGCAGAGAGGTCGTAAAGGTGATAGGGGACCATTATTTCTGTCTATAGCAATGGGATCGTTTGAACAACATCGTTTTTGGGATATTCTGCGATACGAGATATATAAAATTATAAAGCATTGAAACTTTTTTCAAAAACCGCAGGACTACTTTTTTACGGATAGGTATGTAAATTTTTAACAGACGGCTGACGGCTGTTATGAATTTATATATGAAAACAGACAGAAAGGAAAAAATAAAATGACTGATATAATAGCAAACGTAAATACCGGAGTGAATCTCGAAACAGGTCCCTTGGTGATCGTAGCGATAGTAGTCGCGGTTTGCGTGGTCGTTGCCGTTGTGATAACGATGGTGTCCAAAAACAACAAGAAGAAAAAGAAGGAAGCTGCAAGGGCTGCAAGAGCGGCTGAAAAGGCAAAGGAAAACAAGAACGGCGGCTCCGATAACAAGGAGTAAATAATAAAATTGGGCTGTAAAAAACGACCGTCGGCGACAGGTCGTTTTTTACGTTATAATAATTGACAATTGATAATTGATAATTGACAATTAAGGTGTCGGCTTCGCCGACGGATTTTGATTTTTGCGGTACAAATTTATAGGCTTGATGTCAGTATAACATTATCATAATGAACTCAGTTTAATAATGTATAAGCGTAAATTAAAATCACGCGGCGGAGCCGCTCCACAATTATCAATTGTCAATTATCAATTATCAATTTTTGAAGTTTTGGGATAGTTTTTTACAGCCCCTTTTTATGTCATAATAAGTGACAATAGACAAAAAGAAAGGTGAGTCTTCCGTAATGTTTGTCGTATCGGTAAAGCAAATGACCGACGCCGAGTTAAAGTCGGAGAGCTTGGGAACAAGCCGCGTTAAGCTGATGAGAAACGCGGCGGAGAGTATTTTGGCGTTTCTTAAGGAAAATTTTTTTCCGCTCGAAAAAAAGAAGACCGTTATTATTTGCGGCTCGGGAAACAACGGCGGGGACGGCGCGGCTTTGGCGTGTCTGCTCGATCGCGGCGGCTTTGATACCGAGCTTATTCTTCAAAAGAACTTCCCCGATACCGATACCGCAAGAGAATGTCTAAAGGGCTTCGATACGGGTAGGCTTAAGCTCGTCAAGGCGGAGGAGTCCGAGGCGGCGCTTAAGGACGCGGATATTATATTGGACTGCGTTTTCGGCACGGGCTTTCACGGAGAGCTGCCCGACAGCGCGGTCAAAATATTCAAGGCGGCGGAGCGGTCGCATGCCGTAAAAATTTCCGTTGACATACCCAGCGGCGTTAACGGAACAACCGGCGTTATCGCGGAGAACAGCTTTAAGCCGGATATCACCTTAGCGCTTGCCGCCATGAAAACGGGGCTTTTGAATCTGCCCTGCAATGCCTTTTGCGGAGATATAAGGGTATTGGATATAGGGATAACGCCCCACTGCTTTGAAAACAACGTTGACGGGGTCTTTGCGGGACCCGATATAAAGCGGCTTTTTCCCGAGCGTCCCCGCCACTCCAACAAGGGTACCTTCGGAAAGCTTTTGAATATCGCGGGCAGCAATAAGTATATGGGAGCGGCGCTGCTTTCCTCGCGGGCTGCCCTCAGAAGCGGGGTCGGTCTTGCGGAGCTGGCTTCCGTCGAAAGAGTTTTGACCGCTGCCGCGGCGTATATTCCCGAGTGTGTTTTTACGGAGCTGCCCGCCGACGGGGAGGGGTATATAAGCGAAAAAGCCATAGAGATCATCGAAGCCGCCGCGGATAATTATTCCGCGGTTTCCGTGGGCTGCGGAATGGGAAACAGGGAAAGCACGAAAAAAATTGTCGAATTTTTGCTCAAAAACGGAAAAACTCCTTTAATTTTGGACGCGGACGGAATAAACAGCATTTCGGACAATATAAATGTATTGAAGGACAAGAGCAGACCCGTGATCATGACCCCTCACCCGGGCGAATTCGGAAGACTTACGGGACTTACGGCGGCGGAGGTCCAAGCCGACAGAATACGCCTTGCGCGGGAATTTGCCGAGGAGTACGGCGTCACGCTTCTTTTAAAGGGCTTCAATACGGTCGTTGCTCCGCCTCACGGAAGCGTTTATATAAACACGACGGGCGGCAGCGCCTTGGCAAAGGCGGGCTGCGGCGACGTGCTGACGGGCATTATAGGGGCGCTGGCGGCGCAGGGTGTGAGCGAGGCAGCAGCAGCCGTTCTCGGCGCGTATCTCCACGGGGAGGCTGCCGACCTTTTGGCAAAGCGTCAAGCTCCCGCTTCGGTGCTGGCGAGCGAGGTGACGGAGGTCTTGACCGACGTGATACCGCGCGGTCAAAAAAGCGGTCGGATACTGTCCTTTGAAAAAGAAATCATTTCGGAGGACCCACAATGAACAAGATCAAAAAAGCCCTTGCGGCTGCGTTCGCTTTCATAACCGTTTTGACCTTCACCTCCTGCGGGGCGCAGAAGCTGCTTTCACCCAAGCCGCCCGATCTGAACAAGCTTTTCACCTTTTCGGCAAACGTCTCCTGCGGCGCTTCAAGCTTTTCCGCTTTGTTCAGCCGCGCGGCGATAGGCTGCTGGGAGGTAACGGTCACCGAGCCCTACGAGCTTCAAGGGATAACCTTCACCTACACAAAGGGAAAAGCGGGCGCAAGCTTGGACGGGCTCGCCGCCGAAACGCTGACCTCCGATTTTTCCTCCTCTCCCGTGGCGTGTATAGCGGAAGCCTTGGAAAACGCGGTGCAGGACGGCTTGGCTTCGGTGGTGTACGAGGACGGCTCCTATTCCGTTCACTCGGGCGGCACGGTCATGACCTTCCCCCAAGGCAGCAGCTCCCCCAACGGCTTTGAGCTGACGGAAAAGCGTATAAAGGGAGAAATAACCGAGTTTAATGTTGTAGAAGAGATCTTCAAGGACGGCGCGGACGTTGTGCTGGTGATGTGAGAATCAATAAATGATTATATGCGCGCGGCAATTTTTCAAAATTGCCGCGCGCATATACTTATTTATTCGCCGCTTTCCCCCAATGCCTCTTTTTGGTAAAATGCCTTCTTACCCAGCCGTGCTTGGTCTGCTTTTGAAGCTCCTCCTGCTCTCTTTTGATGATCTGTCTTTCGTTGTACTCATAAAGGGTGATAAGCTCTCCCGTGTTTTCGTCCACATACGCCACCTTTCGGTAAACGTTGGAATCCGAGGGCAGCCCCTTTGATTCGAGCTTTCTGCCTACCCTTGCGCGGAATATGGAGTAAATTACCGCAAACAGGGGTATGCCGATAATAAGACCGATAAATCCGAAAATGCTCTGTCCCAGCAGCAGCGCGAAGATTATCCAGAAGCTTGAAAGCCCCGTCGAGCTGCCTAACACCATAGGTCCGATAACGTTTCCGTCAAGCTGCTGGACCACTATTACAACGCCGATGAAGTACAGGAAGTAAAGCGGGTCCTCCAGCAGCACCAGCAGCGCGCAGGGCACGGCTCCGATAAAGGGACCGAACACGGGTATGATGTTGAATATGCCCATCACCACGCTGCAAAGCACGGCGTAGGGGAAGTTGAACACGGTCAGGATCACCATAAAGATCAGCATTATAATAAGGCTGTCTATTATCTTTCCCGAAAGGAAGCCGCCGAAGGTGCGGTGAACCTCGCGCATATTGCGGACGATGGCGTTGCCGTATCTCGGAGAGGTAAAGCTGTACAGGACCTTTTTGAGCTGCGCCGCAAAAAGCTCCTTGCTGTTTAAGAAATAAATTGCGATAACTATGCCGAAAAATACGTTGGTAAACACCTGCACCACGGTGAACAGACCGCTTGAAAACGAGGTGAGTATATTGGACATCTGCGGCATTATGGTGTCCTTGAGCCATTCCGTGATATAGCTCGTGGCTTGACCGATATTGGTGTTTATCCACTTTTGGGCGTCGGGATAGTTGGCGAGCTGTTCGTTTATCCAGCTTGTGGTATCGTTAACATAGCCCTCCATATTGTTCACAAGCTTTTGTATCGTGCTTATGAGCTGGGGGATAATTATCAGTATCACGCCCGTGATTATCACAAAAAACGTGACCATGGCGCAGACCACGCCGAAAACCCTTGCGCGCTTTTTGGTCTTTATCATGACCTCGTTGCCGTAATTGTGCTCGGGGTCGATTTTTGCCCGCTTTTTAGCCGACAGTCTCATAAACACGCTTTTTTCAAAAAAGTTTTCCACGGGGTTCAGCAGATAGGCAAAGGCAAAGCCGTAAAAAACGGGAGACAGCGCGCCCAAAAGCTTTGAGATAAAGCCTCCCACAGCGGTGGTGCCGCCCGACGCCGCGTTGCCCGAGCCGGCGACTGTCGCTGCGCCGCCCGATATGAATATGGCGTCAAAAAGCCGTATCGCCACAAACACGGCGAAAACCGTTATGCCCCAGTACAAATATTTTTTATCCCATTTGTATTTCATTCGTTACCGTTCCTCGCAATGCTGTTATTTTATATTAGGATAATATTATTATAGGCATTATTTGGACAATTGTCAACCTTTTTTTGCTTTTAAGTTTTGTGTGTCAGCAAATACACATTAAAGAGGAGGTCTAATATAAATACGCAGGGAGACACGCTTACGGAGGCTATCGAAATGGCAAGAGACGCAATCGGACTTATCGGCATTGATATGTAGGACGATAAAAAAGCTCTGCCCTTGCCGTCCAAAATAAGCTCGATAAAAAAAGAAACGGAAAACGATATCGTTACATTGTGGGCGATATAGACTTTACGGAATACCGCAAAAAAACGACACGAGCTCCGTCCGCGGAAACGTCACTCACCCCCTGTGGCCGGATTCCGAAGCCGAAAAAGGCGGCATGAACGTTTCCGCGATACTTCAAAAGTATAAGCAGGAGCTTCACCTTGCTGACAGATAGTATTGATAACAGTATTGTCACGCTAAATTTTAAAGCGATTTTGCATAAAATCCGCAAAATCGCTTTAAAATTTGCTTGGATTTATTGACTTTTTGTATTATTTATGCTACAATGGCAACAATTAGAACAGATCTGACAGGAAAGGGAATATATTATGCTGCTGAGCTTTACTGCAAAAAATTATAAATCCTTTGGGGACGAAATGCGCTTTTCAATGATCGCCGCCCCTAAGCAGAACGACTTAAGCTACAGCCTTCTTAAAGGCAAGGCGGGGGAAAAAAGCTATAAGATTCAATGCTCCTCCGTGATCTACGGACCCAACGCAAGCGGAAAAACCAATATAATAGGAGCAATGGAAGCCCTTAAAGCCATAGTTATGCGAGGAAACATCAAGAACATAGAGAACGCCCTAAGCTTTAATATCGCGGCTTCCGCTCTTGAGCTGATTCCCAATGCCGACGCTGCCGAAAGCCGTCCCGTTGAATTTTCCGTTGAGTTTATCGAAAAAGGGATTTTGTTCAGATACGGTCTGACTGTCGATATCGGAGGTTTTCTTGAAAAAAATCATAAAAGAAAAGTCAATTCGGAAGAGCTGTATATCAACGACAAACCTATATTTAAGCGTTTCGATAAGACGGTAAAATTTTTTGAATACGACAAAAACGTTAAAAAATATATCTTGGCGGTCAACACGGAGGGCGGCGTAACGGAAACGCTGGCAAAAATCGCATCCACCAGCCTTAACGACGAAGAGCTTTTTCTGAGAAACGGGTTTAAGATATTGCTTGCTCCCAAGCTTGAAGACATATTTGTCGAATGGATGTGCCGAAAGTTTATGGTAATATTTCGGGCGGACAGTCTAACGGGCGAATTTAAAGCGATCTATACCGATAAGCTCGCAAAGGAGCTTAATACCGCCGCCAAGCTCTTCGGAAGCAGCGCAAGCAAATTAGGCTATTTGCGCACCGACCAAAAAGACGTCGGCGACATATTCTGCTCCTTTATAGACGTAAGGGAAAAAGGTACCGCACAGATTCCCGCCGAGATATTCGAGTCATACGGCACCATAAGATTTATCAGCCTGTTTCCCTATATAAAAACCGCCATTGACACGGGCGCCACGATAGTAATAGACGAATTTGACGCTTCCATTCACCCTTCGGCGCTGATGAGCATTATAAATATATTCCACAACGACAGCATAAACAAAAATCACGCGCAGCTTATTTTCAACACCCATAACCCCGTATTCCTAAGCTCAAGCCTGTTCAGACGAGACGAGATAAAGTTCGTTCAGCGCAGACCCGACACGGGATACAGCGAGCTGTATTCCCTCTCCGATTTCGGAACGGCGGGCAAAAAGGGAGTAAGAAACAGCGAGGATTATATGAAGTATTACCTTTCTTACAAATACGGAGCTATTGAGGACGTGGACCTTGCCCCCGCATTTGAGAAACACGGAGGCGATAAGTCATGATAAGCCGTAAGCTCTGCCTATCCTATTATTTCAGCGTTGAGGGCGAAACCGAAAAGCTGTATCTCGAGCGCCTCCAAGAGCTTATCAACAACTGCGAAAAAGCGTCGCACAAGGTCAAGCTTATAATAAAAGTGCAAAAGGACCCCCGCGAGGCAGTAAAAGCCTTTGCCTTTACCCACAAAACAGCCGCTTATCATCTGTGCGATATTGAAAGCGGCGGAGAGGAGCATATAAAAAGCTTTCGCGCCGCTATAGACAATATGAGAGCGGCGGAGAAAATGGGCAAACACGTTAGCTACCGTCTTTGCTACAGCAATTTCACTTTCGATCTGTGGATAGCCCTGCACAAGCTCGACTGCCGCGCCCCGTCGGCAGACCGCAGACAGTATCTTGAGCTTATCAACAAAGGCTTCGGCGCGCGTTTCCCGTCAATGAACGAGTACAAAAAAGAAAAGGGCTTCAAGGACTGCTTGAAAAAAATATCCCTCGAAGACGTTGCCGAAGCGGTAAACCGAGCCGAAAGAATCATACAGGACAAGAAGAACAACGGCATCAAGCTCGAAAAATACAAAAATTGCGAGTATTACAGAGATAATCCGTCGCTGTCGGTACATACGGTAATCAAGGATATATTGGAGCAGTGCAAGGTTTAAAAACTACATCCTTTTCCTCCTCCCGCAGTTATAACAATACCTCCCTATCGACCCGTTAACGGTCCCGCATTTGTCGCATTCCCATTCGCCTAACGGCTCAAAGCGGAAAACGCCGCTTTCGCCCGCGTCGGCTCCCGTTTTCTCCGCTTCGGTCTTAGGTCTGCGCCGCACTCTTTTAAACAGCGCAAGATCGACCGTAAACAAAACGATAACAAGCGCGGCTGCGGCGATCGGCAGAAGGACGGACGGGTTTAGCCCGCCCTCCTCCGCCTCCGCTTCCTCGTCCTCCGTTTTCTCCAAAGGGTAAGGTATGTTGACGCCTATGTTTATTTTCCAAATATCGGCTTCCTCGGAGGGTATCTCGGAAATAAGATTTTGCCACTCCTCCCATGTCCCGCCAAAGGAAATATTTACGGGGCCCGTACCGCTAAGGTCAAGATCGCCCAGGGTCCCGACGCTTTTCGGGATATAAACGCTTTTAAGCGACTTGCAGTCCGTAAAAAGACCTTTCCCAAGGCTGAAAACTCCCTCGGGAAAAACCACGCTCTCGAGAGAGGCGCAGCCGCTGAAGGCTTCGTCGTCCACCGCGACAAGATTATCCGAAAGCCTTATCTCCCTCAGCGCGGCGCAGTTTTTAAACGCGCCTTCAGCTATCACGCAAACCCCGTCGGGTACCCTTAGGGAGATCAGACCGCTGCCCGAAAAAATCTCGGCTCCCAAATAGCTGACGTTATCGGGCAGCTTTATCCGTTCGAGAGCTCCGCACAAATAAAAGGCGCGGTTGGATATCACCTTTAGCGTGCTCGGCAAAAACGCCTCCGAAAGGCTTTCACAGCCCGCAAAGGCGTTGTTGTCTATCCTCTCCGCGCCCTCGGGGACCGTTACCGAACCGAGCGCGGTACAGCCCTCGAAAGCGCTTGCGCCGATATGCCGTATGCTCTCGGGCAAGTCTACGGAGGACAAAGCCGAGCAGCAGTAAAACATTCCCTTGGGCAGGTCCTTTAAACCGACGGGAAGCTTCACCTCGGAAAGGGCTTCGCATTTGCCGAAGGTGTACTCGCCTACGGTCTCTACGCTGTCGGGCAGCTCCACAGACCCTATCCCGACGTTATAGAAAAAGCAGCTCGAGCCGCTGTAGTAAAAAAGCTCGTCGTTACGCTCAAAATCGGTGCTTATAAGCTCCTTGACCGCTTTTCCGTTTATTTCGGCGGGAACGGTCACATGCTCCGCCGCGCCGTCGTAGGAGATCAGCGACACACCGTCCTCCGTTTCGATATAGGTGTAATCTCCCGCGCTTTCAATGGGATAGTCGTTAAGATAGCGCACTGCCGACGCCGAAAAGGGCGCTGCAAGCGCAAATATTGCCGCTGCCGCAAATGAAAAAATTGCTTTATTTTTCATTTTTGCGGGTCCTTTTTTTGCCCGTTGCCGCTTCGGCGGTTTTAACCTCGGACTTCTTGGCGGCGCTCTTTGCCGTGCTCTTGGAGGTGCTCTTTGCCGCGCTCTTGGGCGTACTCTTTACCGCGCTGTCGGCTGCGCTCTTCCTTGGTCTGCCCTTGGGTTTGCTCTCGGCGGAGGGCTTTTCCGCTGCCTCTGCGCTTATTTTTTCGGCGTTCTCGTCGCCCTGCGCCTCAAGAACGTTTTTCAGCATTTTTTTGAGGATAGGCAGCACCGTTTCCTTTTCCTCCTCGGTTATGTCCTTAAGCATGATCCTGTCGATCTCCTTATAGGCTATATCCAAATAGGACTCTATCTCCCTGCCCTTGTCGGTGATATAGATAAGGGTCTGCCGTCTGTCCTTCGAGTCGATGACAAGGCGGAGCACCTCGTCGTAAGCCATTTTTTTCAGCGACACGGACACGGTGGCGGCGGCGTACTTGATATCGCGGCAAAGCTCCAGCTCGGTAACGCCGTCCTTTTCGGAAAGGCTTTTGAGTATCGCTCTTATGCACTGAGAAATGCCCGACAGCTCGGTTTTGCGCTCTATCATTTTGAGAGTGAGCACCTTTAACCTTTTGGAGATGTCGTTGATGTAAGAGGACATAGTCATATTTTCTCTTGCAAGAAGCGAGTTTTCAAAGGTGTTGTACATTTTCTTGTTAAGGGCGGTCTTGCTGTTTTCGGGGTGAAGTGATTTTGTTCTCATGGCTTTAACTCCTTTACGGTCTCTCGGTAATTGTTTGTTTGCTAACTATTTTACACCGAAGCGATGAAAATGTCAAGGGGTAAATTTAAATTTTCTGAGTTGACATTACGCCAAAAAGCGTTTATAATAAGTATTGAATATGCAAAAATACAAATCGCCGCTGAGAGGAAAAAAATGGATTCGATCAAAAAAATTCGCACAAAAATAACAGAAGCCGTAAAAACAGATATCTGCGCCGTTTTCATTGCAGCCGTCGCTCTCCTTATCCAAACCTTTTTTGTATTCCGTCTTTGGCAAGCCGACGTTACCTTGATAATGTCCAACTGCATTATGTTTATACCGATCTATATGACGGCGTTTCTTCTGATACGAAAGCATACGGTCTGTTACGGGATCGTGTCCGTAATTCAGGTCTTTCTGTATTACATCAACCGTTATGTTTACGCCTCAAGAGGGACGGTCGTTCAATTCAGCGATATTTATTGTATCTCCGACGCGCTCAGCGTAGCGGAAAATTATCCCCTTGTTTTTGACGCGGGCGTGATTTCGGTGCTGCTCGGAGTGATATTGTTAAACGCTCTGATCTGGTTCGTTTTTTCCCGCATAGAATACAAACGCTTTTCGGATTTCAAAAAAGCGGGAATAAAATATCCCCTTTTATTTATCGCCGTTTCAATACTGCTTTTGGCGGCGACGATATTTTCCTTGGCGCCTCCCGCGTTTAATCTGAACAGATATACGGCCGAAACGGGACTGCCTCTTGCGATCCTTTCGGAATATTTAAACGGCAGAGTCAGCCCGCCTAAGGGGTATACGAAAGAAAAAGCCGACAATATTTTAAGCGGGTACGGAGAGACCTCCGACGGCGATTTGTCCGAGGCGGTCAATATTATAGTTATAATGAACGAATCCCTGGCTGATTTTTCCCTGTTGGACGAAACAAATTTTTCCGAGGACCCTATGCCCTACTATCATTCGCTGAACGAAAACTGCGTAAAGGGCAGACTGTTGGTCTCCGTATACGGCGGAAGCACCTGCAATACCGAATTTGAATTTTTAACGGGCGCGTCGCTTGCCTTTTTGCCGCCCTCATCTCTGCCTTATAATCAATATATGACCGACGGGATATACTCCGTTTGCAAGGAAGCAGCCCTGAGCGGATACGCAAAAACGGCGATACACCCGTATTTTGCCGCAGAATGGCGCCGAAACGTCAATTACCCTATGTTAGGCTTTGACGATTTTATATCGGGCGAAAGATTTTCGGAAAATTACATAAAGAGCGAATATGAGGACATTTCGGATATGGAGCTGGAATTTGCCGATTTCGGAAACGACCTGGAATATGTCCGAAAATTCATAAGCGACAAGGAATGCTACCGAAAGATACTCGAGGTACAGGACGAAAGCAACAAAAACGGAAAACCCGCCTTTACCTTCGCCGTTACGATACAAAATCACGGCGGATATGAATACAAAGGCTTTGAATCGATAAAATACACCGGCGACGATATTCTTGATCAATATCTTACCCTAACCTCCGTAAGCGATACGGCTCTCGAATATCTTCTGAACGAGCTGTCGGAAAGGGAAGAGAAAACCGTGCTGCTGATGTTCGGCGATCATCAGCCGAGAGTAAGCTTCACAAGTCCGTTCTTGGCTAACCAAGACCTTGTCGATCGGTACATAACTCCCTTTTTTATGTGGGCGAACTACGACGTCGAATGGAGCGTTCCCGAATTTGTAAGCCCCAACTTCCTTTCGATTTATCTTAAACAAAACGCAGGGCTTCCTCTTACAAGCTGGGACAAGCTGCGCTTGGAGGCGGCTGAGAAATATTCCGCTCTTTCCTGCGAATTTGCCGTCTCCGCCGCCGACGGAAGCGTCGTCGGGACCTCCGCGGTGATCGACGGCGACGAATTTAAGGATTACCGCTGCGTCCAATACCGAATGATGTTTGACAATTGACAATAGATTTTAAGGGGGAAGCTGTTTTGAGCGTTAAAATATTTTACGGCGAGGCGGGAACGGGAAAAACCGCCTCCATGCTTGAAAAAATAAAGCAATACGCCGAAGAGGGCAGGGAGTGTATGCTTTTCGTTCCCGAGCAGTTTTCCTTTGACGCGGAAAGGCAGACCTACTTCGCGGTGGGCGCGGGGAATATCAGGCACGTTTGCGTTACGGGCTTTTCAAAGCTTTCAAGAAGCATTTTGAAGGAGTATAAGCAAGCCAAGCCCGTGGCGGACAACGCGGTAAAGCTTATCACCATGTGGCTTTCCGTTGAAAAGCTGAAAAAGGATTTCCTTTACTTTAACAAGGAAAGCGGCTCTCCCGCCTTTTGCCGCCTAATGCTGAAAACCGTTGCCGCTCTGAGAAACGGGGGAGTGTCTCCCGAGGACCTTAAGCGTTTTTTGAGCGCCGAAAAAGGGCTGGACGAGACGCTGGCAGACAAGTCGGGCGATATATTGAACATTTACGCCGAATACGACCGCGCTCTTACGGAAAATCTCGACGACAAGCTGGACGACGTGTCCAGAGCGGCGCTTATCGCGGAGGAACACGGCTGCTTCAAGGGCAAATACCTCTTCTTCGACAACTTCGACGCCTTCTCCGAGGTGCAGAAAAGATTTTTGAGCACGGCGGTGAAGCAAAGCGCCGAATGTGTTTTCTGCTTCACGGCGGACAGACCCGACAGCGCGAAAAGAGAGTTTTTGTGCATAGGAAAAACCATAAACGAGATCAGAGCCATTGCTCCCGACCGCGAGGAGATAAAATTTTCGCACTGCTACAGAAACGACACAAGAGATAAAAACCCCGTCGAAATATATTCGGCAAGGGATTATTACGACGAAGCGAGGCTGATCGCGGCAAAAATACACCACGCGGTAAGAGACAAAGGGTACAGATATCGGGACCTGCTTGTGCTGACTCCCGACAGCGAGCATGAGCCGATCATTTCCTCCGCTCTGCGGACGGGCGGCATACCCGTGTTCTGCGATTTTCCCCGCGCCATGACCGAAAAGCCGATCGTCGGATTTATTTTGCAGATATTCAAAAGCTTAGAGCTTGACACCGAGGAGGTGCTTAAGCTTGCGGAAAGCGGCTTTAAACGTATTTACGATCCCGACAGGGGAGTAAGGCTTATGTTCCAAAGCGAAATATACCGCCTGCGCACGGCGGCGGAGCAGTATAATTTAAGAGCCGAGGACTGGAAAAAGGACTGGAGCGAGGGCGCCGAACCGAGAAAAAGCCTAAATCCGCTGGAAAATATAAGAAAAGGAATAGCGGAGCCGCTTATAAAGCTTAAGGAGGATATGGAAAGGGCAGAAAACGGCGCGGAAATGTCGCGTGTGTTTATGAATTACCTTTTTGACTCCGAAAACATACGCTCGACCTTTATCGCCCGTTCCAAGGCGGGACAGGGCGGCGAGACCCACAGCATTGAGATAGACGACGACGCGGCAAAGGAATACGACAGAATATGGGACGCTTTGACCGAGACCCTGACCTCAATGGCGTACAGCCTCGAAAGGGTAAAGCTCGGCTGTAAGGAATACGGAGAGCTGCTCGAGGGCATACTTTCGGGGATAAATCTCGCCAATCCGCCCGACGTTTTGGACAGCGTTACCGTCGGAGATATAGAACGCACCCGAAAATCCGCCCCCAAAATAGTCTTTATCGCGGGAGCGAACGAGGGCGGTATCCCGAGGGAAAGCAATCTTCAAAGCGTTTTTTCATATTTTGAAAGAGAAAAGCTCAGCGATACGGGCTTGCCCTTATATGACAGCAATCTCAACCGCCGCTCCAAGGAATACTATTTCGCCTACCGAGCCATGAATCTGTACGGAAGACGGCTTATCCTCACATATGCCGCTCAAAAGCCCGACGGAAGAGAAGCGGAGCCCGCCGCTCTTTTAAACGAAATAAACGGGGAAAGACTAAGCGTTGACGGTCTCCCCGAGGATTATTTTTTAAATACCGTAAGCGACGTCAAAAGAGCTGTTTCGGAGCGCCGAAGCGCGGGGGAATCGTCGGAGGAGCTCGAAAGGCTTCTTGACGAGGCTGCGGCAAGCAGGGCGGACAAAGAGGGGAGCAGGTTCGGGGAAAGGCTTTCCGACAGCGAAAGACTGTTGTCGGGCAAGAGAGATTTCACCCTAAGCCCCGACGCCGCGGGAGAAATTTTGGGCAGCTCCTCCTACTCGCCCACTCGGCTCGAAGCCGCATTCGACTGCCCGCTTATGTATTTTTTCAAATACGGGCTTAAGATACGCGAGCCCGACAACAGCGACCCCGAGACCCCCAATAATATGGGCACGGCGATACACGATATTTTGAAGACCGCCCTTTCGGAGCACGGGGATATCGGAAGCTTGACCGAGGAGGAAATAGCCGCTGCCGCCGAAGCCGCGGTCGGCAAGACCGCAAAAAGAACCGCGGAAAAGGACCCGACCTTTCCCGAAAAGACCGCCGCCGTATACGAGGGGCTTACGGCAAGAATACGCGGCATACTTGAACAGATCGCTCTCGACTGCGGTACCACGGGCTTTTCGCCGACGGATTTCGAGCGGGAGGTAAGCTATGTTATTAAAAACCCCGTCCTGCCCGACGGACAGATCACCGTCAAGGGCAGCGCCGACAGAATAGACAGGCTCAGTCTCGGAAACGGGAACGGAACAACCGCCTTGGAATACGCAAGGATATGCGATTACAAAAGCTCGGGAAAAAGCTTTACCTTGGACGGCATAGCGAGCGGAAAAAACCTTCAGCCGCTTCTGTATCTTTTCGGAGCCTGCGAAGCGGACAATACGCTTATCCCCGCGGCGGTCAGCTACTCCAACGTGGGAGGGGTAAGCTGTCTGAAAACCGAAAGCTCCCTGCCTCCCGACGGCAGAGCACTGGCGGAAGAATGGTACGGCAAGCACAGCTCGTCGGGAGGAGCCGTCGCCCCCGAGACGGCGGAGCGGACCGACCTTTTGAGATCGGCTATAGCCGAACAGACAGGGAAAAAATCGGAAAAATATTACAGAGAAACGGACCTCAGCGGTATAAGGAACCTTAAGGAGCATATCGACGGAGATATTATCGTGCCGAAGCTGCTGGATATTTTAAAGGGCGGCATAAAAGCGCTGCCGCTGGAGCACGAGGGGTACCTGCCCTGTACTTTCTGCGGCTTTAAGTCGGTCTGCGGAAACAGAGGCTATGATTTTGTTTCCTCCGAGGGAATGTGGGAGGAAAAAATAAAAAAAGGACGGTGATCAAATTGAACTTCACCCCCGAACAAAATCGGGCTATCGATTATAACGCGCCGCGGTCCGCCTCCGTTTCCGCCTCGGCGGGCAGCGGAAAAACAGCGGTGCTGGTGGAGCATATAGCGAAGCTTATCTCCGACAGCGAGAACAAAACGCCCGCGGACAGATTGGCGGCGGTGACCTTTACCGAAAGAGCGGCGGCTGAGCTTAAGCAAAGGCTGTCCCAAAGGGTGGAGGAGCTGCTGCGGGATAAGCCCGACAGCGCGTTTTTACGCGAACAGCTCGTCCGTCTTTCCTCCGCCCGAATCTCCACCATAAGCAGCTTTTGCCTCTCTCTGATTCGGGATAACATAAGGCTGCTGCCCGACATAGACGAGGGCTTCGGGATATGCGACGAGACCAAGGCGAAAATACTTTCGGAAAAGGCGCTGGAAAAGTGCTTTGAAACGATCTATACAAGCTTTCCCCCCGACAAAAGGGAGGAGCTTTCAAGAAGATTGGGCGGAAAAAACGAGATAAGCTATTCCGTTAAAAGGCTGTCGGCTTTTCTGTCCAATATTCCCGATCCCGACAAGTGGAAAGAAAATCAAGACACCGTCTTTGAAAGCCCCGACAAATATTTTGACGCGTTCGTCAAAAAATACGTTCGGTATATCGGGGAACGGCTGGCGGAAATATCGGAAATGTGCGTAAACGCAGAAAAGGAGCTGCCCGACGGCTCCAAAACCTCGGAAAATTTCAGAAGCTATTTTGAATTTCATAAGAGCCATGCCGATGCGGCGCGGGCTGCTGCGGTCGTCTCCGACTATAAAACAGCGTATCTCGAAATGAAAGAGGAATATTCGGGAACGGCTCCCGCCGCGAGAGGAAAGGCTTTCGAGGGGCTCGGCTTTAAAGAAAAAAGAGACGAGATCAAAGAGCTGTATATCGGGTGCGGAAACGACCTTGCCCTTGCCGCCAACTACGAAAAGGACTGTTCCGATATAAAAAAAGCCTTCGAGCTGCTTTGGGAAATAAAGGAGCTGTACGAAAACGAATACGGAAGGCTCAAAAGGGCGGAGGGAGTACTGGATTTCTCCGACCTGGAGCGCTGCGCCTTAAAGGTTGTGCGGCAGGACGGCGGAAAGGGTCAGTTCGATCACATAATAGTTGACGAATTTCAAGACAGCAACGACATTCAGTATGAAATTTTCCGCGGTCTTTCAAAGGAAGAAAGCAATCTTTATTTCGTAGGCGACGTCAAGCAGTGCATTTACGCCTACCGAAGCGCCAACCCCGACATTTTCGCGTCGCTGAGGAACAAACCCCAATATGAGGACCTGCGGCTCAACGCCAATTTCAGAAGCGGGGAAAGCGTTTTGAACGCCGTCAACAGTCTTTTCGGCGGCTCCCGCCTGCCCGAAAGCTTTTCGGGAGGAAGCGAATGGGAAAATATGTCGGCGGGGCGCGGCATAAAAGCCGAGGCGCGCTGTACCGCCGAGTTTGTTACGGTCAATGTTTTGCGTTCCGCCGCCAAGAGCGGGGACGAAAAGCAGAAAAACCGCGAAGAAAGATACGTTGCCTCCCGCATACTGCAAATGGTAAAGGAGGGCTTTACCGTACACGACAAGCAAAATCGGGAAAGAAAATGCGGCTTTGGGGATTTTGCGGTACTGCTGCGCACCAACGGCGACTGCGCAAGATTCGGAAAAATTTTCGAGGAATACGGTATTCCCTGCGTTTCCGAGGGTGAAAAACACTTTACCGACCTTATAGAGATAGATATCGCCTTGTCCTTGGTCAGCGCGGCGCTTCGCCCAAACAACGACGCCGAGACCGCAAAGGCGCTGATGTCACCTGTATACGGCTTTACCGCCGAGGACATGGCTAAGCTTAAGCTCTCGAATAAAGCGGGAGGGAGCTTATATTCGGGTATCTCCGCGCTGACCCGATCGGAGAATAAGGAGCTCGGGGAAAAAGCGGCGGCGTTTGACAAAGATATGAAGCTTTTCCGAAAGGCGGCTTCCAACAGCGTTACCTACGACCTGCTCCAAACGATTTACGAAACGACCCTGCTGCCTCAGATAATGCGCGCGGGACGCAGCGGCAGGGAGAGAGAGGAAAACCTCAAGCTTTTGCTGCATTACGCCAAGAGCAGCCCCCGCCCCGCCGACTTTCTTTCCCTTATGAAGCATATAAGCAGAAGCAAGCTGGAAATGAGCCAGGCGTCGGTAAAGGAGCGTGAGGAAAGCTCGGTCAAGATAATGACGATACATAAATCAAAGGGCTTGCAGTTTCCCGTGGTGTTTGTGTCGGACATCAACAAAAGGCCCAACGTTACCGATACCTATAAGGATTTTATTTTCGACGCAAAAAAAGGGCTGGGCGCATTGGTGTGCGACTACAAGAGGGGGATCAGAGCGAATACCGCCTCACACCGCGTTTTGGAGGAAAATTATACCGACAGGCTCAGAGGCGAGAGCATGCGGCTTTTTTACGTGGCGTTGACCCGAGCGGAGGAAAAGCTGATAATAACCGCCTCAAACAAGCTGTCGGAAAAAAGCGGAAAAAGCAAAGCCGCCGATGAAAACGCCGTTGATGAGTACGCCTATAACCCCGAGAGCAAGGAAAATTATTTTGCCTTTGTGGTAAACGGTCTTTCGGCTGCGGGCGAAAGCATTGTGCCTATCCGAATAAGGACCGACGAGGATATTTTTACAAAAGCGGCAGAAGAGGCGCTTTCGATCCCGAAGCGCACGGCTCCGCCTCTCGACCTTGAAAGCGTCAAAAGGAATCTAAGCTACGTCTACCCCTACGAAAAAGCCGTCCATACCCCCGCCAAATTTACCGCCACCGCCCTTGGCGTAGCCCCCGCGGAGGGAGGCAGCACCGACGGCGGCGACAGCGTAAGCTCCGCCTTCTATATGGGCATGCCCTTGTTTATGAAGGACGGAAAAAGCCTGAGCGGCAAGGAATTGGGCGACATTTACCACTGCGTCATGGAGCATATAGACTTTTCGGCAGTCTCGGCGGAGGAAGAGCTGGAGCGCATTTTTAAGGAGGGCTTTATTACCGTGAAAGAAAAAAACGCGGTAAAGGTCTCGGAGATACAGAGCTTTTTGAACAGCGGGCTTTGCGGGCGGCTGAGAAAGGCTCGAAACGTCACGAGAGAATTTAAGATATTCACCACCGTCAACGGCACGGGGGCGGAAAATCCCGAAAACGAAGACCTGTCCTTTATACAAGGCATTGCGGATATGTTTTTCGAGGAAGCGGACGGCGTCGTTCTGACAGACTACAAGACCAATAAAAATATTACCGAAGAAAAGCTGATAAACGAATACAAGGGACAGCTCTCCCTTTATAAAAAAGCGCTGGAGGAAATGCTGGGGAAAAAAGTCAAGGAGTGTTTATTGTACAGCTTTTGGCTGGGCAGGGAAATAGAGGTTTGGTGCTGATTGCGTTTTCATTTTCCCCAAAATTTTCAATCAGAAATACTATTTTTAATGATTGCGGATTGCGCTTAAGACAACGCTTGTTTTTATAAAAGCGGCTGATTTACTAATTCTTAAGATTACATCTTATGTGATGTTCTCTTTTGCTCGGAAGCGAGTGCAAGGTGCGCTCCCGCGCGGGGCTTAAGGTGACACCAAAAGGGGGAGGGCGGGGGACAG
>JAMPHV010000014.1 GCA_023663265.1 Bacteroides sp. | reverse complement strand
CAGCTTTAAGAATTAGTAAATCGGTACTTTTATAAAAGTTAAGCATTATCTTAAAGCGCAGTCATAAAAAATTTATTTCTGATTTAGAAATTTTGGAAAAACTTAAACCACATTATCAATTGTCAAAAGCTTTGTATTATACGTTCTGTTAAAAAATCTGTATTTTAGTCTCCTCGGTGATGTCAAGATAGTCTCTCGGATTAACATATATCCCGTTTACCTGTATACTGAAATGAACGTGTATACCTTGTGCGTCGCCCGTTGCGCCCGCTCCCGCTATCGCTTCGCCTTGAGCCACGCGCTGACCGCTTGAAACGAAAAGCATGCTGTTATGTGCGTAAACGCTGGTAACGCCCAAGTCCTCGTGATATATCATAACGCAGTTCCCGAGACCGCTGCTCCAGCCCGCAAAGGTAACAACTCCCTCGGCTCCCGCATAAACGGGATCGCCGTAGCCTATGCCCGCTATATCTATGCCCTTATGCCCCGAGTAACCGCCGTCCCAGTGAGCCCATTGGCTGATATAGCCGCCGTTCACGGGCCAAAGGAATTTTCCGTAGGCTGCCGTGCCGTCCTTAAACGTTCCCGCAGGCGTCGGCTTAGAGCCTATCGCTATTATTTCGGAAACGGGAGCGATAAGCTGCTGTACCTGCGTTATATTTCTGCTTGTTTCAACTCCGTTGACATATGTAACATCGGCGGTGACGCGGTTTTCGCCGTACTGTCCCTCCTGCGTTACTCTTGAGGAGCCTTCGTATATGCCGTTATCCTGATATGTTTCGGTGGGGTAAGGGACCGTGTCAACGTTATAGACCTCTGTTCTTGTGATGCTGACGGACAGGAAAGGCATCGCGCTTTGCGTCTTTATCCTGTCGCCGCCGTGAAGCTCCGCTTCTGAAAAGCCGGGGTTCAGCGCTTCCAGCTCCTCCAAGGTCAAATCGGTATTTTCTTCTATAAGGGAATGGCTGTCACCGTCTTGAACGGTGTAGTAGGCGGCGTTTTCCTTTGTGCTTGACAGAAGCCGTATAAGCCAGTTTTCGTCGATCAAGCTTTCGGTAAGGTAAAGCCCCGCTTCATTGTATCTTATGGAATCCACAAAATTGACCGTTTCGGTGTCGTTGTTTGTCTCATACTCGGCGAGAAGCCTGTCGAGAGTATTTTTCACGTTGGTGAAATCGGTGAGAGCGCCGTAGAATACGTCGTTGATAAAAAAGCCGTAGCCGTATTCGAGGCTTACCCCCGAATTTTGCAGGATAAGGTCCGCTATCTGATATTTGGTAAGAGTCTCATTGTAGCCTATCTGTTCGATAGAATAGGAGGGAACGGCGTCTATTTCCACATTGCTGCCCAAATAGTTAACTCTGTCCTTCAATACCTCCCTTGCATCGTTAAACACCTGTTCGTTTTCGATATAACCGAGGAATTTTCCGTTTACGGTGAGCTTTACCGCGTAGTTTAGCGAGTTGGCGTAGGTTATGACGCTGAAAAGAAAGAATACGCTGACAACGGGCACCGCGAAGTTGAAAAGAAGGACGGCGATCCCGCTTTTTCCGAAGAGAATCCTGCCGACATATGAGGTGGCGCCGCGAAGACCGAGACGTCCGCCGTTTTTCTCTTTTATTTTATTCAGTGCCCTTGTGTTTCCATCGGAGTATCTGATAAAAGCGGTAACGGGGCGCAGCAGGAATATGCTGACCCGTTTTAAAAGGGCGGCCGCCGCGCTTCTGAACCTGTCGGTGACCCGCCACAGCGATCTTGCGGCAAATACGGCTGTTTTTCCGAGATATGCGGCGGATATTCGGAATATATTGAAGATGTAGCCGCCAAACAGAGCGATCAGCGTATACAGACCTTCGCCGATATTCTTTTCGGGCTGAACGGTTTGCTCCGTCTCGCTGCGCTTGCTGCTGCCGATATTGCCCTTGCATTTTAACGGCGCTTTTTTTGTTTTAATTTTCATTTCGTTTAATTTCCTGTTTTCGGTTTTTTGCAAATAATAATATATATTTTAACATATTTTGTAATTTTTTGCAAGTATGGGCGTTTTTTTGGATATACCGTTTAATTCTGCAAATTCTAATATTGATACAAACACTGTCAGAGAGGAAAGAAAATGACTGCGATATTTATTTGCGGAGAAGAGAGAGACGAAAGCTTTTGCCTCTTGCTTCGGGATATTTTATCCGAGACCTATCGGATAACCTATGTAAAAAACAGATCGGTATATCAGTGGGGCAGGGGCTACGAGCTGTTGGCGCTGGATATGCCCGACTGCGGAGAGATAAGGACGGAAAATCCCGTGCTGCTGCTGAAAAAAGGCTGTGTGCCCAATATGCGTATTCCCGATAACGCCACCGTTATTGCCTGTTCCGAAAACGAGGAGCAGATAAAGGCGCTTAAGACCTGCGGCGGTCACGTGATAACCTGCGGCTTCGGAAAGACCGACACCTTTTCCTACAGCAGCCTTTCCGACGACAGAATGGTGGTGTCCCTCAACAGAGAGGTGACGGCGTTTTCGGGGAAAAAAATACAGCCCCTTGAAATTCCGCTGGAAATTCCCGCGGGGGCTGATATTTATTCGGTGATCGCCTTTACCGCCTTAAGGATACTGCTGGACGATTATAATTCGGAGATCGGAGAGTTGATTTAGCGGATATCTTTTTTCTTTTTTCCTATCCCTATCGCCGTAAAGATACCTGACGTAACAAGGCTTATTATCAGTGTTACAAAATAAAGATTCGAGGAAGAGGAGTCGTTTAAAAGATCGGCTTTCCAAAAGGCTTCAATATTTTTCGAGCCGAGGTTTTCAAATATTAAAGCGCCGGTAATAAAGTCGGTGAAGGTATTCCAGGTGGAAACATAGATACCGAGGAAAAGAGAATAAAATCCAAGCCTTATAAAAATATTGCCCTTGCAGGTTCTGAAAACCAAAAATCCAAGCCAAATAAAAGCCAAGTCGAAGGAAGCCCGCAAAAGGTAAAATATAAACGTGTTTTCGGAATCGTACCAAACATTTGTCAGCGCGCCCATAACGGCGTTGCAGTAATCGACGGCGGTCACGGCGACCATTATTCTGAAAGCCGTACTGCGGTATTGAGAGGGCTTCAGCGGCTTTGCCCTTTTATTGACAAAGAACATTATCACCGATACCGCGATATAGATCAGTAAAAGGATAAGGGTAAGGAGGAAGCCGAACATTGCGCCGCTCCCGTATTCTATCATGCTGTTCAAAAAAATAATGTTATCTCTTACGATATCGTAAGCCAATATTACCGCGGCGGGAGCGACGACAGAGGATACGGTTATCCAAAGCTCTCTGTTTTTGCGCGCCGACGCGGGGATATATACGTAAGCAAGCAACAATACGGCGGTCACAATAAACGTTCTTATATGCTCCTCGCCGCGTACCGAATAGCAGAGGAAGGCGCTTATAAGCGGAAAAATAACGGCGCATAACGCAAAAAACAAAAGCTTTTTCAACAGCGTTCTCCTGTATGTGCCCAAAATCAACGCTTCGCCGATGTTGTACAGCACGGATACGGGCTTATTGTCGCTTATCGACTTCAATTCCTCCCTGCACGGAATGCACTCCGTCAAATGCTCCTCTACCGCGGCTCTGCTCTCCTCGCTGCACACGTTGTCGCTGTACAGCGGAAGCAGGTCCCTTACTATTTCGCAGCTAAGCTTCATATTATCTGCCTCCTTTGATATCATTTCTCCAGCTTGTTTTTTATTTTGACCTTTGCTCTGTGAAAAGTCACCCTTGCCCAGCTTTCGGTTTTTCCGAATAAGCCTCCGATATCGGCGAAGCTTAATTCCCCGAAAACTCTGAGCTGAAAAACCTCCTTGTAAGGCTCCTCCATCAGGTGCAGGATACGGTGTATTTGCAGGGCGGCGTCCTTATTTTCCAGACTTTCCGCTATATCGACGCCCGCGTCCCTTTCGGGAAGCTCGGAGCGCATATGCTTTTGCTCCGTCCGTTTTTTATCGAGGTATATGTTTTTGGCGATAGCGCACAGCCACGTGCGGCAGGAGGAGTCGCCGCGGAATTTATCCAACGACAAAAGCGCCTTGAAAAAAGCCTTTTGGGTTATCTCCTCGGCTTCCACGGGGTCCGACGAAAGGGTCATTACATAAGAAAAGACCTGTATGTAATAAGCCTTGTATATCTGCTCAAAATCCACATTATCCCTCCTTTTGCCGATTAGACGTTTTTCGCTGCGGTTTGTTACAAAATATTTTAAAATATTCTAAAAAATTTTAACACAAATAAAAATTTCTGTCAATATTGACGAAGCTCGGATTTTGTGATATACTAATAACAAATTAAATACACTGAAAAGGAGGAAGAAGTTCGGACCTGCTTTTCAAGTACAGGTCCCGTATGCTTTGAATTTGATTATGAGCCTTGATATCAACAGACAAAATATTGAAGAGCTTGTTAAGCAAGCGATGGACAGCGGAGAAATAAAGGTGTATTATCAGCCAAAGCACGACGCCATAAACGGTAAGGCGGTAGGCGCTGAGGCGCTGGCAAGGTGGATAAGAAACGACGGTGAAATTATTTCCCCTGCGAGATTTATACCGCTTCTCGAGGAGCTTGGGTCAATAATGCCCCTCGACTGGTATATGCTGGAAAACGTGTGCAGATTTTTAAGCGAGGAGTTAAAAAACGGCCGCCCCGTGGTGACCGTATCGGTGAATTTTTCGAGACTTCATACGGTGGAAAAAAATTATACCGCTCGGCTTTGCGAAACGGTGAACAAATACGGAGTGCCACATGAGCTTATCGAGATCGAAATAACGGAATCCGCTTTGGCGACGGACGAAAACAACGTTATCTCCTTTGTGCGGGAGATACGCGAGGCTGACTTTTCCGTTTCGATAGACGATTTCGGAAGCGGGCTTTCCTCTCTGAATTTCGTCAAGGACGTACCCGCGACCGTTATTAAAATAGATAAGTCGCTTTTAAGCGGAAACTGCGAAAACGAAAAGGAAAGGATAGTGCTGGAAAGCATTTTCGATTTCGCTCACAGACTTAAGCTCATTACCGTTGCGGAGGGCGTCGAGACCAAGGAGCAGCTCGGATTTTTGCGCACCTGCGGCTGCGAGATAATACAGGGCTTTTTGTTTGCCAAGCCGATGCCCGAGGAGGATTTCAGAGAGGCGCTGAAATACTCGGAAAACCACTCGCATCAATCGGAGGATATTCTGCTGACGCAGCCGCCCGCTACCGCTACGCAGCTGCTTCTCGACGTGGTGTTCAAAAGATATCCTCTTGTAATTATGAGCAACTTGAGCCGCAACAGCTTTTATATGATGGTGTACGAAAATTTCTCTACCCGTTCCTGTCCTTCTACGGGCGTTTATACCGAGCTTATAGGACACGGCGCTTCAACCATGCACCCCGACGATCAAAAGCTGTTTTCCGATACCTTTGATATAAAGGATCAGCTTGACGCTTACGAAAAAGGACAGCGGGTAAGAGCGGTGATCACAAGGCAGCTCGGAGACGACGGCGTTTACCGCAGAGTTGAGACCACGAATTATTACATAAAAAATCCCTCGGCGGACGACGTGCTGGCGATAACGCTTTCAAGAGCGATCGAATGATCTTACTTTACAATTTATCGCAAAGGAGCTTAAAATGACGGACGCACCCGATTTCGGACCCGAATTATATACCGCAGAGGAAGAAGAGCTTGTGAAAAAGCACATCGAAAGGCATTGCGGCAAGATCGAAAAAATATTTCACGAGATATATTCTCCCGATATCCGCGTTGATATCTGCGTTATCCCTCCCGCAAAAAAACGGGATTACTACACCTTGGTCACAATGGGAATGGGGGCGCACAGAATGAACGTTCCCGAAGAGCTTGGCGAATACGGCTTGGAACGGGCGGAGATCATGATAGCGCTGCCCTCCGACTGGAAGGTGTACGGCGAGGAGGAAAGGTGGTATTGGCCGATACGGCTCCTTAAGGATACCGCAAGACTTCCCGTGAACGAGAATACATGGCTGGCATGGGGTCACACCGTGGACAATATGGAGTCCTACGACGACACCACCGCTTTATGCGGCACGCTTCTGATCGATCCCGAGATCGGCGGAGAGGGCTGCGGAGCCTTGGCGCTCCCAAACGGCGAAAAGGTCAATTTTTATCAGCTTATCCCGCTGTACCGCGAGGAAATGGAGTATAAGGTCGCCAACGATACCGATTCGCTGCTCGACCTGATGGCGGACACGGTGTCCTACGTGGTGGACATAAACCGCTTAAACTCCGCCGAAAGTTTTGCGGCGGGAGAACTGGGTCTTTGCTCCATTACCCTTGACGACGCGGCGTATCATAAGGATGCGATATACGAAAAAAATCTCCCCATAGACGACATCGCCGCTTACAACCATTTGGCGATCTACCTGCGCTGGTCCATAGAGCGGGGCTTGATGGGGGATATGTTTAAGGAAAAATATTCCGACATTATGGAACAGGTGACCGAAAATACAAACGCTCCCGAAAGAATACCCGATCTGCGTTTATTGCTGAGAGACAGCAAGGAGCTTAAAGGCAAGCTTATTTACCCCTGCTTTAACGACGAGGGGATAGCCTTTTCCGAATGGTATTACGGCGACGGCATTGACGAAGCTCATAATTACCCCTGCGATGTTGACAGATATGCGGAAAAATATTTCGGAGCGCAGAGGTATAACAGCGAGGAATTTCAGGACGAGGCTTATCTTTTCGTGCCGTGGAACGAGGAGTATTATCGGGGCATGGCTAAGGTGATCGAAAAAAACTACAGGAAATGGAAGAAAATGAAAGGCGGGAAAAATGGACCTTAAAAACAAGCTGAAAAAAACCTTGCGCAATTCTATCCGTCTGTGCATAGAGGGAGAGGCGGAAAGCAGGACAGGCGCTACCCGCTTTGGCGGAAGACCCGACGCGCCGAGAGGCTTTGAATGGGCTTATCGGGAGGAAAAGGATATAAACGGCGA
Organism: Bacteroides sp.; assembly: GCA_023663265.1. Lineage (GTDB taxonomy): Bacteria > Bacillota > Clostridia > Oscillospirales > Ruminococcaceae > Ruminiclostridium_E. The sequence continues at coordinate 32,516 of JAMPHV010000014.1, read as the reverse complement.
GGCGGTAAGGCGCCCCCTTTCCTTTATCGCTCAATTTGACCTTAGTGAGCTTGGCGGCTATGATACGGAAAAGCTTTTGCCCGAAAGGGGTCTGCTGTCCTTTTTTTACGATACCGATACGCTGCCGCGGGGATACGATCCGAAGCGCAGGGACTGCGCGCGGACGTTTTATTTTGAGAATACGGAGGAGCTTGTCCCTGCGGATTTCCCCGACGATCTGGAGGAAAAATTTCGTTTTCCCGCCGTGGGGATAAAAGCGCGCAGGGAGGACTCGTATCAGGATTACCCCGACTTTTTGCTGCAAAGGGAAAAGCTGACGGAGTGCTGGGACGATTACGACCGCGCGGCGAGAGGCTTAAAAATAAACGTTCCCGACAACAGCTCCAAGCTGTTGGGCTGGGCGGACGTTTTACGGGATAATATGACCAATGTGTGCGAGCTGGTTTCAAGGGGTTATTGCTTGACCGACGGTACGGACGAGGTCTCTCCGAGGGACAGACAGGAGACGGAGCAGTCCTCGGCTGACGAATGGCGGCTGCTGCTTCAGCTGGATACCGTGAAAAAGGATGATCTTGAGCTTACCTTCGGCGGCAGGTTGTATTATTATATCAGAAAAGAGGATCTGGCCGAAAGAAATTTTGATAATGTGATGCTGATACGGCAAAGCAGGTAGGGGTAAAAGGGGGCTGTAAAAAACGACCGTCGGCGACAGGTCGTTTTAATTGACAATTGTCCGTTGTCAATTGTCCGTTGTCAATTTTTTGATATATTGATGCACATAATTGTACAGCCCAAGGGCAGCCTCGATATCGGGCGCCTCCCAAAGGGCTTTGCGTTTCTCAAACGACCCTTTCCAGGGGAAATTCTTCGGCGCGTCGTAATAATATTCCTCTGTAAGCGTCATAAGACATTGGACGTTCGGTCCCACAACACAGGGAGTTTTATTCTCATAGTCCCTCAGAGCCTCCGAGACGCCGCTGTAAATAATAGGATAGGTTTCTTCGGGGGCAGGCTCCCAGCTCCTGCTCTTGTCCTTTACCGATATGCAGCTCACGTTCGGAGACAGCTCCCTCGCTTCCTTATGCGAAGCGGCGCAGCCGATATTGGCGATATACGGCGTTCCCTCGAAGCACATTACCCCCTCGCCTGTTTCCGAAATATTTCTGCCGTTTACGTAAAGGGCTTCAATGGGAGGGGTATGGATAGTGTGGGGAAAGTAAGCGTCGGGCTCGCCGTTTCTGGCGTGCTGCCCCACCGTTACGATGCCGAAGGGCTCGAGCGCCGCCTGTCCTCTTATACGGCTCCAATAACAGCAGCGGTCGGGGAGGTCAAACACCTTGACGCGGGGCAGCTCCTCCAATATTACGTTATGCTCGGCGCAGCCCGCAAAGTGCATATCGTACAGCATAATTTCATCTATCCCGAAATCCATGGCGGCTCTGCATACGGCTAATACGTCGCTTGTGATACACGAACGCCCATAGCTTCTCCACAGCGTATTTTCGGGAAAGACCTCCTCATGGCGCATGGCTTCTCTGTTCCGTTCAAATATCCCGCTTGCGCCCTCCATATCGGCGATAATTATAAGCTGCTTCATATATTTTTCTCCTTATGCTATGCTTTTGTTTATTAAAAGTATAGCATATTTTGCGTAAAAATAACAGACACTGCTTGTTGATTTTTTCAACCGTTGGTTGACAATGATATAAAAGAAGCTCTTGATTTTTTTTGACGGCTATGGTACAATATCTTGTAGATACAGGTCCCAAAGGTTTCCAAAAAATTTCGGACAGGAAAAGACCGCAAAGGAGGTCATGCAGCCATGGTTTATACCGTAACACTTAATCCCGCGGTAGATTATGTGGTGCATACCGAGGAATTGGCGGCGGGGAGGGTCAACCGTTCCGCTTCCGAGGAAATATATTTCGGCGGAAAGGGCATCAACGTCTCCGCGGTCCTGAACGAGCTCGGAATAAAGTCGAGAGCGCTCGGCTTTATCGCGGGCTTTACGGGAGAAGCGATAAAAAGGGGAGTAGAGGAAAAAGGGATAGAAACGGATTTTGTGACGCTGAAAAGCGGTTTTTCGAGGATCAACGTCAAAATAAAGTCGGGAGAAGAGACCGAGCTGAACGGACAGGGTCCCGCCATCGGCGGCGAGGCGGTCGAGGAGCTGTTTAAAAGGCTTGAAAAGGCGGAGGACGGCGATACCGTGGTTTTGGCGGGAAGCGTTCCCAACACCTTGCCCTCGGATATTTACGAAAGAATATTGGAGCGGCTTTCGGGGAAAAGGATCAAGGCTGTGGTGGACGCTGCGGGCGAGCTGCTCGTCAACGCTTTAAAATACCGTCCTTTTCTTATAAAGCCCAATGATCGCGAGCTTTCGGAGATATTCCGCTTTCCCGTCCGAACCGAAAAGGAGATCGCAGACTGCGCGGCAAGGCTCAAGGAAATGGGCGCGCAAAACGTGCTTGTTTCAATGGCGGGGGACGGAGCGTTTTTGTTGGACGAAAACGGAAAAACCCATGCCTGCGGAGCGTGCGTCGGAAACGTCAGAAATTCGGTAGGCGCGGGTGATTCAATGGTCGCGGGCTTCATAGCGGGGCTTGGTCAAGGCGGCTATGAATACGCCTTAAGGCTCGGCACCGCAGCAGGAGGCGCAACGGCGTTTTCGGACGGCTTGGCGGAAAGGGACGATATATACAGACTGCTCGAGCAGACGAAGCTGAGCAGCAGCCGATAAAGCAAAAGGAAAGGACGGTCACTGATATGAAAAAGTATACAGGCAAGGGCGTTTACAGCGGAGTAGCTATCGGTAGTATCTCGGTTTTTAAGCGAAGCGAGGCGGAGGTAAGGCGCGTAAGGGTGGACGACATCGCCGCGGAAAAGGTCCGTCTCGAAAAAGCAAAGGAGCAGTCGGTGGATCAGCTCCGGTCGATATACCAAAAGGCGCTGAAGGAGGTAGGAGAAGCCAACGCTCAGATATTTCAGATACATATGGTGATGATCGGAGACGCGGATTACAACGAATCTCTTAACAATATCATAGAAAATCAGTCGGTGAACGCCGAGTATGCCGTTGCCGTGACCTCGGACAATTTCGCCGCAATGTTCGGAGCCATGGAGGATTCTTATATGAAAGCCCGTGCGGCGGACGTCAGGGACATCTCCAACCGAATAATAAACAATCTTCTTTCTCACAGCAGCGACATTGAGATAAGCAGCGACAAGGTCATAGTCTGTGCCGACGACTTAGCCCCCAGCGAGACCGTATTGCTTGACAAGAACAAGGTTTTGGGCTTTGTGACCGCTTTCGGCTCCTCCAACTCGCACACCGCCATTCTCGCAAGAAATATGAATATACCCGTAATTATCGGAGTGGGAGCCGAATTTCTGAACGAGCTTAGGGACGGCGAAAGCGCAATAGCGGACGGCTTTACGGGAGAAATTTTCATCGATCCCGACGAAGAGACCATGGAACGGCTGAGCAAAAAGCAGCGCGAGGACGAGGAAAAAAGACGGTTCCTGCAAGACCTTAAGGGCAAGGAAAACGTTACTCTCGACGGCAGGAGGGTCAATATATACGCCAATATCGGAAGCGTTGACAATATCGGCGCGGTACTTCTCAACGACGCGGGAGGCATAGGCTTGTTCAGAAGCGAGTTTTTGTATCTGGAAAGCTCGGATTATCCTACGGAGCAGGAGCAGTTTTCCGTTTACAAGAAGGTACTTGAAAGCATGGCGGGTAAAAAGGTCATTATCAGAACTCTTGACATAGGCGCAGACAAGCAGGCGGATTACTTTGAGCTTGAAAAAGAAGAGAATCCCGCTTTGGGCTGCCGCGCCATAAGAATATGCCTTACCCGTCCCGACATTTTCAAAACGCAGCTCAGAGCCTTGTACCGAGCTTCCTTTTACGGTAATTTGGGGATAATGTTTCCTATGATAACAAGCGTTCGGGAGCTTACGGAAATATTGGAGATATGCGAGGAGGTAAAGAGCGAGCTGAGGGAGCAGGGAGTTGAATATTCCGACAGCATAGAGCTCGGTATTATGATAGAGACCCCCGCCGCCGCCGTCATCAGCGACAGGCTGGCTCCCATGGTGGATTTTTTCAGCGTAGGCACAAACGATCTTATCCAGTATACCTTAGCCTGCGACCGCCGAAATCCCAATATCGAAAGATTTTGCGATCCGCATCACGAGGCTGTTCTTAGGCTTATAGAAATGTCGGCGGAAAACGCCCATAAGCACGGAGCGTGGATAGGCATTTGCGGCGAGCTCGGCGCGGACACCACTCTCACCGAGGCGTTTTTGAGAATGGGAATAGACGAGCTTTCGGTGCCGCCAGGGCTGGTGCTTAAGGTGAGAGATAAGGTCAGGAGCCTGGATTTGAGATAAATTTTATTTTCCGAAAAACTCTCCCTCGATTTTTCCGATAACAAAGGCATACTCCTTAAAATCCCTTTTGATCCTCTCCCTTGCTCTTTCGCAAAAATCGTGCAGACTTTGCACATTGCTTCTCATTACCTGCTTTGCTCCCCAAATATGGGTGTAATCGTCGCGGGGAAAAAACAGCTCGTCCTTGTCCATAAGCACCTGCGAGCCTACCTTTTTTTCCTCCGCGCAGACAGACAACAGCCTTTGCTCGGCGAAAACCATGTAGCAAAGGCTGTCGTCGCAGTCTATGGCGGATTTCATAAAGGCTATTGCCCGATTGACATAGTACTGCTTAAATTCCTCGTCGGGGAGGTACAGAAACGCCGTGTTCATGGGCAGCACCTTTTCGTTCATATTGTTCATGGGAAAGGGGCGCTTGAATTTAAAGTAGGAAAAATCGGGGTAAACCGAGGGGGTAAGGTTTTCCCTGTGCGCCGCCACGATTCGTTCCTTAGGAAGCTCGGGCTTTTTCCATACTATAAAATCGGCGTCTATCATCGCTACGGGCGCGGGTATCTCCCGCAGCGCCAGCAGCTTTCCCGCCGCCCAGAACATTTTCGGATTTATCCCCTCCAGGTCGTCGGGCACTGCCGTTTCTATGCCGTTCCACACCGAGCCTATGCCGAGCCTGTTAATGTACTCGGCGGCTCTTGCGTCGGCGGCAAGTATTATTTCATCGCCGAAGCTTCTCCAGCTTAAAGCGGAGAGAACAATGGAATACAGCTCAAATTTGTCCATAAAATATGCGCCGTTGGGATTTTTTGCAAAATACGGCGCAGTTGAAATAATATGAATTCCTTTCATATGATCCTCTCTTATTTTTTATATTAAATGCAGCCCGTAGCCGAAGCGGTTCAAGGGGCAATATGAGATGTTCAGCTTTATTTTTTCCTCCGCGGACAGCTGCGCGGAAGCGGGCGCAGGGCAAGGAACATACTCGCTGCCGCTGCACGGCGCGGATCGGTCGATACTGTTTATTCCGAAGCTGCCCGTATCGAAGCTGCTCGGAGCGGAGGCTTCAAGGGTAAAGCTGCCCGCTGAAAAGCTTCCGAGCGAAAAGGAGGTATTGTATTCATATTCGTATTCATAAAAACGAAAGCTGTTTGAAACAAAGGAGCCGTATATTGCGCCCGAGCCGAATGAGCCCGCACCCGAAAGATTAAAGGAGCTTGTTTCAAAGGAGCCTATGTAAAAATTCAGATTAAAGGAGGCGGAGGCAAAAGAGCCTATTTGTCCTCCGAAGGAGCCGAGCTTCGACCCGAAGGAGCCCCATTCGGCGTTAAAGGAGCCGATCTCGGAGGGAGCGGAAAACGAAGACTTTAGGTCAAAGGAGCCGAATTTATCCGCAGCAAAGGGAAGCGAAGAGTTATTCTCGGCTTGGGAGCGGCTGCTTTCGGGCGCGTTAACGGGAGTGTTGCTCCTTCCCTTGGGAAGCTTAACGGAGAACACCTCGGAAAGCTGTTTTGAAATATCCTCCGACAGGTCGATCTTGTCAACTGCGTCGGCGGTCTCGGCTTCATTGCACTGTCTGAGCCAACGGGAAAGTCCGCCGCCCAGTAAGTACATTTCAACAACGTCAAAATCAAAATGCCTTTTAAGCTGCTTAAGGTTATATATCTTCCGCGCTCCTATCCAAAGACAATACACCGAGATACACCGCCCTTTCTTTTTAAGTTTGTACTTCCCTCTTCTTATTTTATCATATTTTTTAATTTATTGCAATATTATTTTTACAGTTTGACTGAAATTGACCGAAATTGACTTAAATTCAAATATTTGTCAAGATTCTATTATCTTGAAATACTGTCCGCAAGCTTTTTAAGCGAATTTGCCTTCTGATCGTTTTCGGGGGATTTTGCTCTCAGATTGGCGCTTGCAAGCAGCAGAAGCTTTCGCATATCGGCTTTGCCGTATTTTTCCAGCAGCGCCGTTACCTCGCGTTCGTCCAATATTTCTCCCATATCGTGATGAGTTATAAGAAAGCACACCTCGTCTATAATGTCGGCAGGGACCTCCAAACGCTCTAAGCCTCGGCGCGCAAGCAGCATCGAGCGTTCCCCGTGCCCGTAATATGTAGCGGAGCCCTTGGCGGTGATAGCCTGACAGTCGGGCTTTCCCGCGCCGTGAAACAGGAGGGCGTATCTTAAGGGAATGTCGGGAAAGGAAAAGCCTACGCTTTTGCACAGGTGCTCATACAAAGGGTAGCTCTGAAAAATGCTTTTTTGGTCAAAGTCCAGCGCGGGCTCGAGCTCGGGGAAAATATAGGTTATTATACTGTTGTATTCCATAAAGACGTCGCTTACTCTTTTTGCCGCCAATATCTTTTCAAAAGCCATTCTCAGATGTCCGGGGCTCAGCTCGCTCACCTTTTCGCGGCAGTTTTTTATTGCGGAGGAGGTTTTTTCGGAAATAACGTAGTCTCCGCTTCCCATAAGCTCCAACGCCTTAAGCAAAAACAGCGGCTCCCTTTCCACCGAGAGAGGGGAGAACGTTTGTTCTCCGTTTTCGCCGACGGTCACAGGCTCGTCCTCGCCTACCGCCTTAAGCAAAAACGGCGCGCTTTCTATGCAGCTTACCCCGTCAAAGGGGTCGATGATATTCCCGTACAGGTCGGCGCAGATCGTGTTCAAGGTAAAATCGCGCTGCTTCAGCTCGTCCAGGAGGGTGCCTCCGAACTGAGGGGTGCCGTCCTCGTTTTTTCCGCGGCGGTATGTCCTTATCATAACGGGAATGCCGCCCGCCATTACCATGATCTCACCCTGCACGGGGTCTATGTCTATCACCCGATAGTTGTCGAGGATATATTCAACTCTCTCGGTTTCGGCGTTGGTTATAACGTCGATATCCCCGATAGGCTCGCCCAAAAGCAGCTTCCTTACGGTATCGCCCACCATGAAGCATTGGTATTCTCTTTCGGAAATAAGGTACATTACGCTGACGACATGGTGAGGCATTTCGATCTTAAGATTGGAATTATCTGCCAATGTTATTCCTCCCGATTTAAATTTTTTAGAGGTTCAATTATACTCTTCTTGTCCTCGGGGAAGCCCCAGCCGTTTATATCGGCGCGGTGCATTGCCCCGAAAAGCCGTATGGTAAAGCCTTTGTCCGTTTTTTCCATACTGCGGAGCCAGTCCTTGATCTCCTGCCTTTTGGTGTGGGTATCGGCGGGGCATTTTGACCTCACTATTTCAAGATCGGCATGCTTTGCCGCCATTCTTACCTGCGCCTCGGGGGCAAGACAAAGAGGGCGTATTACCGTTAGGTCGCGTCTTGTAAGGTAGCTTTTCGGAGCGAAGCAGTCTATTTGCCCCACTTGAAAAAGGTTCATTATAAAGGTCTCCACCACATCGTCGTTGTTGTGCCCCAAGGCAAGCTTGTTGCAGCCTAACGCCTTCGCTCTTTCGTGAAGCGCGCCCCGTCTCATTTTTGCGCATAGGGAACAGGGATTTTTTTCTTTTCTTATGTCAAAAACAATTGCGGCTATGTCGGTTTTTTCGATAACGTAGGGTATTTCCAGCCTGTCGCAAAGTCTTTGCACCGCGGAATAATCGCCCGCCTCTCTGTTAAAGCAGGGGTCTATGGTGAGCGCGGTAAGCTTATAGTCTATTCCCGCAAAGCGCTGAAATTCCTTAAGTCCCCGAAGCATTACAAGACTGTCCTTTCCTCCCGATACGGCGACCGCTATGCTGTCTCCGTTCTCGATAAGGTCGTAGGTCTGAACGGCTTTTCGTATACTGCCCAAAACTTTTTGCATTTTATGCCTGTTCCTTTCAAGGGGTTAGTCCTCGCCCAGTTTAAGCGCCTTGTTGATATTGATCTTACGTATGATCCCGCCCAATATGGCAAAGCCGCCGCCCAACATAACAACAATCAGTGCGTATATCTTTATATAGTCGCTTGCCGCCGCCGATATGATAAAGGGAGGTATCTGATCGGAAACGCTGTACATATTCTGAAACAGCGGAACGAAGATATCGCTGGCAGCGCCGCCGATAACAAACGCCATAGCTATGGAGACCAGAGATACAAGTATCTGCTCATATCCGAGCATGCCGATTATTTCACGTATAGTCATTCCCATGGCTCTCAGAATACCGAATTGCAGCGTCCTGCCCTTTATCGACAGTATCCAGTAGATCAAAAAGCCGATTATCGCCATTATCATCGTTATAATGAAGCCCAAGGTAAGCCCGCCGTTCATGCCCTGAAGCTCGGGGCTGTTTTTTTCCTCTATAAGAAGCTGCGAGCTGTCGATAAGCCATTCTATGGGAAGCTTTTTTTCGCTTATATCCGCGTACAGCTCCTCCGAGGTGGCGTTGTTCTTAAGCTTAAGCCACACCTCGTAGGGCTCGAGATCGGTGTTGTTGTAAACGTAATTGTAGTTAAGCACGCAGAAGTTCTTTTTTGAGCCGTTGACAAGCGTCTCATTGGGATTTATCCCCGGCCAGTAGTCTATCACCGCCAGCACGGTAACGTTCAGCGGGTCGTTTCCGCTCCAGCTCAGCGAAAATTCGTCGCCGTTGCTCAGGTCGTATTTTGCCGCCAGCGATCGGGACAGCAAAACTCCCGAGCTGTAGTTTGTAAGGGCGTTGCAGTAGTTGTACCACTGCACGGGCAGCAGGTCGTCGCGGAACCATGCGGTTTTGGCGAATTTATCGGGCTCCACCGCCATTATTGTGATATTGGAAAGCTCATTGCCCTGCGGCGTCTCGCCCTTGGCTTTTTCGTTGATAAGCACCTTGGCGGCGGATTCTACGCCCGCAAGCTGTTCAAATCTCGAAAATTCCCTTTCGGTATAAACGGTCCTTACCTGCTCGTTGGAGGTATAGCTTTGCTCGAGCCAATATTCCATAAGGGTGATATCCGCCCCGTTTTTGTAGTATATCATATCCTCCTTGTTGTTGTTTATGGCTCTTGCCGTGTTTGCGGAAAAGAGACCGCAGGCAAAGGTAAGAATAAGGAACAGCATCAGAAAGCGCTCCTTGCTGCCTCCCGCGCAGGAAACGGTGGAAAGTGCCATATACTGGGAGGGGCTCCAAAAGGGTCTTCCCAAAAGGGACACAAGCTTTAGGATATAAGGGTACAGCCGCACGAACAAAAGACCCAAGCCCAAAATAAGGCAGGTGGAAAAGACAAAGACAAGGGGATCGATCTGTCCCGTCGCCGTAAAGGTACCGTTGGAGATATCCTCGTTTGTGAAGTAGGTGTAAAGGAAGTAGAATACGATCGACAGAGCTATAAGGATAATATCGATACCGCAAAGCTCCCAAAGAGCGGTCTTTTTTACCATTGTTTTGCTTTGCTTATACTGAACGATGGTTATTTTCGACGCGGGGATAATAGGCAGCATGGTGGTCGCAAAGAACACCGCCACCGCGATAAGGGCGTAAATAAAGGCGGTCAGGGACAGCTTTGCAGCTATGCCCGTGCGGTTGACAAATTCCATAAAGCCGTCGCTTACGCCGAGGAAGCGGCAAAGCAGCAAGCCTATGAGCGGCGACACCGCAAAGGTGACCAAGCCCAGCAGTCCCGCCTCCATGGAATACAGCCCGAAGATCTGCGAGGGACTTGCGCCTCTTGATTTCAGTACCGCGATCTCGTTTCGTTCCTGCTCCACGTTGAGCTGCGACACCATAAACAGGTAGAAAGCAAGCATTACCATTGTGGGTATCTGTATCGCCCACAGAATGGCGGTAAGCGCAGAGGCTTTTTCCACGTAGCTCGACAGGATAGAGCTTGCGCCCATTTGAAGAGTATAGCCCATGCTCTCGAAATAGTCGAAATCCTCGGTTATTTTTTCGGAAATGCTCCCGATGGCGTTCATATTTACGGAGTGATAGTCAAGATTGTAGTTTACGGTTATATCTACGATATTAAGATTGCTTTGGGCGATAAGATCGTCATAAACGGAAAAAGGCACAAAAATGCTGCCCACGTAATTTATCAAGTCCTCCGACCAGTAGCTGTCGTTCATGTCGGATTGGATAAAAATACCCGTAACGGTAACGCTGAAGCTTTCCTGTCCCGCGTTCATGGGGCGTATCTCATAGGTGTTGCCCTGAACTATGCTCAGCGTTCTCGCGGCGTCCTCGGTGACTATCACCTCGTAGCTGCCGTCTTCGGCAATACCGCTTTCGCTGTACATTCTGCCCGACTGTATCGTGATATGCTCCTCTATTCCGCTCATTGCCGTAACTCTGACTCTTGTGGAGGAGGAGCCCGAGGCGTTTTTGCCCAAGCCCAAGTACAAAAGGTTATCCGATACGACGGTTTTGTGATTGTCCTCGGGTATGCCCACCTGTTTTATCCGATCCTCTGTCATTTTCGGCGCCTCGTCCAAAATTTGCAGCTGGTTTTCGGGTGCAACGCCGTAGGGCAGGGAAGCGGAAACTATGTACCTTCCCGGATAGACGCCGCTGTCGAGCTGATATTCCTCCAATTCCTTGATAAGAACGCGCTGGAGCGACGCGTCCATATATATCGGCACGGTGCTCATCATTCCCGCAGCCATCAGAAACCCCAAAAACAAGCATAAGACCATCCATTTGGTGTTCCTCATTTTTCTGAACAAAATAGTAAACAAGACCTTCAGTCCTTCCTTATTAGCAGTAATTACTTAACTATTACCTCTTCTCCCTCGGAAAGACCCGAAAGAATTTCGGTCTCCACGGAATTGCTTATACCCGTTTCAACGTCCGTTTCCACCTTTTCGTCGTTTCTGAGCACCTGGACGTAGGTTCTGTCGCCGTCCGTTTTTATTATATGCTTCGGTATTACGAGAGCGTTTTCGGCTTTTGCTTTTATTTTGGTGACATTTGCGATCGAGCCGAGATAGCCGAAGCCGGGGGAAGCTCCCGTAAATTCCACATAGACCTTGTCTCCCTCGCTGTCGCCCTCCTCGATCTCCTCGCGGGGCGTGCGCACGACTACCCCGTCGTAGTAGTCTCCGTTCACCTCTACGGAAACAACGTCGTCAACGTAAAAGTCCGTTGTGTTTTCCACCGTAGCCCTTACGCAGAGCTTTTCGGGGTCCACTATGGACACTATCACGTCGTAAGGGTCCACCGTATCGCCGGGATTTAAGGTCTTGACAAAGGAGACCTGTCCGCTCATTGCGGCGTACACATGTCCGCCCTCGTATTCGTCCCGATACTGTTGGAGCGTGCTTTGTTCTATCTCGAGCTGAAGCTTATCCGCCGCGGAGCCCGTGTTGCCGTAATTTAGCTGCGCCAGCTCCACCCTCAGCTCCTGCGTTCTCAGCAGGTGCTCTATCGTGCCGTTGTTCATTTCGGCGATAAGCTGACCTTCCTTGACGAAATCGCCCGGGTTTACATATATGTTTTTGAGCTGACCCGTATACTTGGTGAAGAAGCAGTCCGCCTGAACGCCCGACACTAAGTATCCGCTTTGTATGGTCTGGCTGACTATATCCTTTCTTGTGACGGTATAGGTATAGTACACCACGTCCGCCACATCAAGGGTAGGCGGCTCCAGCATCGGCTCCTCGTCGGGAAAGAAGTAGCAGCCCGAGGCTAAGACGGACATTATTCCTGCCAAAACGGCGGCGGTAACGGACTTCGATAACTTTTTCTGCATGCGTTTATCCTCAAATACTAAAGTTTTGCAAACGTTTTCACACTAATTTTAACACGTTTAAGTTTTTTTTTCAATGGTTTTTACAAAAAAATATATTTTTTTGGCGAAAATTTTGTTGAATGTTTAACAGGGGCAATATGAAACCGCTTTGGGTATTAAAGCGGGAGGATATGTTAAAAATATACAAAAGAGTCGGCTTTTTAAAAATTTTATAATTAACTTTTGTTATTGACTTTGCGGCTTTTTTTATGGTATTATACAAAAGCATAAATTTTACACGTGAATTTTAACGATGATTGAACTATGTTCAATATACGGTCGCGATATTTTTGACGGAAAGGACATTATTATGATAACTGTTTCAAACGTAAGCCTGCAATTCGGAGGCGCTTCGCTGTTCAAGGACGTTGATCTGCTGTTTACGGCGGGTAACTGCTACGGAGTGATCGGAGCCAACGGCGCGGGAAAATCCACCTTCCTGAAAATTCTGAATGGCGAGCTGGAGCCTACCACGGGAGAGGTCGCCATTCCGAAAAATCTTCGTATGTCGGTTTTAAGACAGGATCACTTCGCCTTTGACGAATACACTGTGCAGGATACCGTTATAATGGGCAACAAGCGCCTCTATGAGATAATGAAGGAGAAGGACGAGCTGTACGCGAAGGAGGATTTTTCCGATGAGGACGGGGAAAGGGCTTCGGTATTAGAGGGCGAATTTGCGGAGCTGAACGGCTGGGAGGCGGAAAGCGACGCTTCCAAGCTTATACAGGGTCTCGGTCTGTCCGAGGACATTCTTTTCAGTCAGATGAGCAGCCTCAGCGGCAACGACAAGGTAAAGGTGCTTTTGGCGCAGTGTCTTTTTGGAAGCCCCGATATCATACTTATGGACGAGCCCACCAACCATTTGGACATTGACGCGGTGGCATGGCTGGAGGATTTTCTGGCGGAATACTTCGGAACGGTCATAGTGGTTTCCCACGACCGACATTTTCTCAACAACGTATGCACCCATATCGTTGATATCGATTACAGCAAAATAAAGATGTACGTCGGCAACTACGAGTTTTGGTACGAATCCAGCCAGCTCATTCAGCGCATGATAAAGCAGCAGAACAAGAAGACCGAGGAGAAGATAAAGGAGCTGCAAAGCTTTATTCAGCGCTTTTCCGCCAACAAGTCAAAATCAAGGCAGGCGACCTCGAGAAGAAAGCTTTTGGATAAGCTGACCGTTGAGGAGATGCCCGCCTCGAGCCGCCGTTATCCCTTTATCAGCTTTGAGCCCGACCGAGAGGTGGGCAAGGACGTTTTGCAGGTCGAGGGGCTCACCAAGACCGTTGACGGAGTCAAGGTGCTTAACAATGTTTCCTTTACCTTAGGCAGAACGGACAAGGTCGCGTTTTTAGCGGAAAGCGAGATCGCGGTCACCACTCTGTTCAGAATATTGGCGGGAGAGCTGGAGCCCGACGAGGGCGGCTTCAAATGGGGAAGCACCACCTCCTTGAGTTATTTTCCCGTTGATTCGGATCATTTTTTCAACGGCTGCGAGCTTTCTATCCTCGACTGGATAAGGCAGTACAGCGAGGACACCACCGAGACCTATCTCCGCGGCTTCCTGGGCAGAATGCTGTTCAGCGGAGACGACGTGTTCAAGCCCGTAAACGTGCTGTCGGGCGGCGAAAAGGTGCGCTGTATGTTCAGCAGAATGATGCTCTTTAAATCCAACGTGCTTATGCTGGATCAGCCCACCAACCACCTTGACCTTGAAAGCATAACCGCAGTCAACAACGGTCTTTCCGAGTTTAAGGGCAACGTCCTCTTCTGCTCTCACGATCATGAGATCGTTCAGACGGTAGCCAACAGGATAATCGAGCTTACCGACAGCGGCTGCTATGACCGTATGGGCACCTACGAGGAGTTTGTTCAGTGGCGCAAGGAGCAGCATTTGGGGAGGTTGGTGCTTTAAGGAATTGGGGCTGTAAAAAAACTATCCCAAAACTTCAAAAAATTGATAATTGTCAATTGTCAATTATTATAAAAAACGACCCGTTTCGACGGATCGTTTTTTACAGCCCCAATTGATAATTGAGGTTCTCAGTTCCCTCTGAGCGCCTCTATCGGTCGCAGCCGTGCCGCTTTAAGCGCGGGATATACTCCGAACAGCGCGCCCATCGCCGCGGAAAATATAAAGGAGGCGGCGATGGAGCCGACGGGCACAGCAAGCTCCAGTCCCAAAGCAACGCAGCCCGCGGCGCAGGCGGCAAGCCCTGCGCCTATGCCGAGGAGGCTTCCCATGGCGGTGAGCAGAACGCTTTCGAGAAGAAATTCAAGCATTATATCGCCGTTTCCCGCGCCGATGGATTTTTTTATGCCTATTTCCCTTGTGCGTTCGCCGACGCTTACCAGCATTGTCGTCATTACCGTTATGCCCGATACCACAAGGCTTATTCCCGCTATAAGCGAAAGGACCGTGGTTATTATGCCCAATATATCGGTAAGCTGTCCCTTTTGACTTTGAAAGTTGTTTATCACCAATCCTCCCGGGCTGTCCTTAAGCTCGTTTATTTCCGCGGTAAGGGTTTCGGTCAGGCTCTCGTCGGCTGTGTCCTTTTCCAGCAGCAGGGCTATTTTGTCAAAGGTGGTTTTTCCGACTATATCCTGCATCGTGCTGTAGGGCACGTACACAAAGTCGGGGATTATTCCCGACATAACGCTTTGCAGCCCGGTTATTCCCGATTTGGCTATCCCCACTATTTCAAATTCGCAGTAGCTTCCACCTAAAAGGAGGCTTATTTTTTTCCCCACAATATTGCTTCTGCCGTAGCTTTCCTCGGCTATTACCTCGTCTATCACGCATACGCGGCTGTGATTTTTCACGTCTCTGTCGTCTATCAGTCTGCCGTGCACCGCTTCGATTGAGATAATGTCCTTGGCGTCCCGATCCACTCCCCAGGCATAGCAGCCCAAGTATTCCCCCAAGACCTTAGCCTTGCTCATGGCGCCCATAAGAGGCATAGCCTTTTTCACCCCGTTCAGCCCGCCGAACACTGTAACGTCCTCCCCCGTCAGACTTGTTCCGTCGCCCGAGTTGGCAGCCTCCACCATAGCCGAGTTTATGCCCATGGTCACCATGGCGGAATTGATCTCCCGCGACCCTATCGTACCTATACCCGAGATCACGACCACCGCGAAAACGCCTACCGCTACGCTGCACAGGGTGAGCAGCGAGCGGCTTTTTCCCCTCTTGATGCTCCGCAGCGCCGTTATTGCTTTATTGCTGTTCATATTCTATGTCCTTTCTGTCTATACCACTATTCTGCCGTCCGAGATGCGTATCTGCCTGTCGGCAGTCTGCGCAGCCTTTTCATCGTGAGTTATAAGCACCACCGTCTTGCCGAGACGGTTAAGACCGTGCAGCATTTCCATAATATCCGCTCCCGAGCGGCTGTCCAAATTTCCGCAGGGCTCGTCCGCCAGTATCAGCGGAGCGTCCAAAGCAAAGGCTCTTGCTATCGCGACCCTCTGCTGCTGCCCTCCCGACAGCTCCGAGGGCAGGTGATCGGACCTTTCGCCGAGACCCACCGCCTCGAGCGCGTTCTCCACCGTTCGCTTCCGCATATCGGGATCGGTCCTGCGGTAGATAAGGGGCAATTCAACGTTTTCGGCGGCGGTGAGGGAGGGGATAAGGTTGAAGCTTTGGAACACAAAGCTTATTTTTCTGCTCCTTATTTTGCTCAGCTCACGGGAGCTCATAAGAGACACGTCCGACCCGTCAAGACAGTATTTTCCCTCCGTGGGAATATCCAGGCAGCCTATTATATTCATTAAAGTGGTTTTTCCCGACCCCGAGGCTCCCACCACGGAGATAAACTCGCCGTCTCCTATCTCCATGGATATTCCGTTAAGCGCTCTGACTGATATCCCGCCGTCTGTGGAATAAATTTTAGTCAGATTCTCGGTTTTTATCATTTTCGTTATCGTCCTTTCTTTCGTCAAAGTAAACGCAGGGGGAGGAGATCACGTCCGTGATCCTTCCGTATTCGTCTAAGCAGCAGTAGCCGTCCTTTTGATGCCTGCAATTCTCGCTGCACAGGATAAGATTCATTTTAAGCTCTTCCTTTCTTACGGCGGATTTTCTTCAAAAATATTTTGCTCATGAAAAGCCTGTTTATACCAAAAAACTTTACAAATTTTAACGCATATCCCGACTTAATGTTGGTAAAATACTAATGATATCAAAACAGAAAGGAAGCCGAAGAAATGAACAGAAAGAAAAAGGTATACAGCGTACTTAAAACCTTTATTATCATGGCGCTGATGTTTTCGGCAGGGTATATTGCCTTTGCCGTGCCCGAGGCAGCCGAGACGTTTATGCCTATAGTGGAGACAATACGGGTGGAGCCCTGCGAGTACAAGCCCTATGTTTCCGCCAGGGGTACTATTGTAAAGCGGGGTGAGAGCTTTTTTGCGGTGGCGGCGGTGAACGAAGCGGATATCTCGCAGGTGGAAACGGGTCAGAGCGTTATCCTGTCGGGGGCGGCGTTCCCCGACGGAAGCTATTTCGGAAGCGTAAGCAATATTTCGGATACCGCTTATATTTCCTCACTCAGCGCCTTGTCGGCTCCCGAAACCGTGGTGGACGTGACCGTGGCGATAGAGAGCGGCGATACGTCCGAGCTGCGTTCGGGATATTCGGTGACGGTGCAGCTAAAAACAGGGGAGGAGCGTATTTTGAATATGCTTCCTTATTCGGCTGTATGTCAGGACGACAAAGGAGAATTTGTATATGTGCTGAGCGGCAGCACAGCAGTAAGGCAGGATATTGTGACGGGAATGGAAATGTCGGATAAGACCGAGATCGTTTCAGGCATAAGCGAAGAGGACCTTGTACTGTCCGAGCCCGAGCTGGTTTACGACGGCGGAAGAGTGAGAACGGGCGCGAGGGTAGGGTAATACAGCTTTAAAAATCAAAATTCGTCGGCGAAGCCGACACCTTAATTGTCAATTGTCAATTATCAATTGTCAATTGTCAATTATTATTGAAAAACACGACCCGTTTCGACGGATCGTGTTTTTTTACAGCCCCTTTTTACATCTCCCTTTTACGCCATAGATTCGGCGTTACCACCTCACCTGCCAACGGTCGCCAAGGGACTCGTCGGAGGGCTCGGAAGCCTCTTTTTTGTTTGCGATTTCCCGTTTGCAAAGCCGATCGAGATACGCTTCAAACATTTCCTCGTTTGCGGGCAGCTCCACCCAATCGTTTGTCCAGGAGGATAAATATGCCGCATTGGATATTGACAGCGAATTAAGTCCCTCTCTGCCGTCCGCAATGAGCTCCGTTCCGTTAAGTATGGCTTCGGCGAAATTTTCGAGTATAACGGGGTGCCCCTCAAATGATTTTTCGGAGTATTCTTCATAGGTGCAGGAGGGGCAGACAAACCCGTTCTTTTCGGTAAAGCAAAATTCCCGTTCGCGTGTTTCAAGCCGCCACTGCTTCAGCTTTCCGTCCTCAAGCACCAGCTTTCCCAAATCTCCCGAGATTTCAAGACGGTTTGTTCCGGGAGCTTCGCCTGTGG
This sequence comes from Bacteroides sp., assembly GCA_023663265.1. Lineage (GTDB taxonomy): Bacteria > Bacillota > Clostridia > Oscillospirales > Ruminococcaceae > Ruminiclostridium_E. The sequence goes on along the minus strand of JAMPHV010000014.1, from coordinate 14,904 downwards.
TAGATATGAATACTGCGGTCGCGCCGTTGCCGTATTCGCCGTAAATCGTCACATCGTCCTCTACATCGATATTATGGTACTTTCCTTCCGCGCAGAACGCCCGCACTCTTTTTGGCATTCCGAATATCCACTGCCACAGATCAAGATTATGCGGCGCTTGATTTAAAAGAACTCCGCCGCCCTCTCCGTTCCAGGTGGCGCGCCAGCTTCCCGAGTCATAATAGCTTTGGGTCCTGTACCAATTGGTGATTATCCACACAAGGCGCTTTGGCGCTCCGAGAGAGCCGCTCGCAACTATCTCGTGCGCCTTGCGGTACAGCGGGTCGGTGCGCTGATTAAACATTATCCCGAACTTCAAGCCCGAGCGCTCTGCCGCTTCATTCATTTTGCGGACGCTCCTTGCGGTAACTCCCGCGGGTTTTTCGATCAAAACGTGAATACTGCGCTTAAAGCACTCCATGGCGTAAAAGGGGTGTCCGTAGTGGGGCACGGCGATAAGCGCCGCGTCAATAAGACCGCTGTCGAGCATTGCTTCCGCTTTATCAAAGCTTTGAACGTCCGACTGTATCTTACGTGCGTTGTCAAGCTTTTCGGGGCTTGTATCGGCAACGGCGGTGACCTCGACGCTTGGGCATTTTCCCTCGGCCACATTGCGCAAATGTCCGCTGCCCATATTTCCCACGCCGATTATCCCAAGTCTTACTTTATCCATTACATTTCCTCCGTTATTTGCTTGATCGCGTCAACTGCCGCTTTGAATGCCGTGCGCGGATCGGGGTAACAAAATCTGCGCAGGGAGATATCACCTTGCTCCAGCTTGTCAAGTCCGTTGAACACCGACAAATGCGGCTCGACCGTAAGCACCTCGCCGCGGTATTCGCGGAGAATGTGCGGTATATTGCCGATACCGTTCCCCGCGGGAACGACCGAGCCGTCTGCAAGAGCGTCCTTGATATGAAGATACTCTACATAGGGTGAAAGCAATTCCCACGCCGATTCTGTTTCCTGTCCGCATTGAACAAAATTCGCAGGGTCGAACACCGCGCGGAGCTTCGGAAAATTCCCGCATATTTCCGCGCAGCGTTCGGCATTGTCGCCGTAGATACCCTTTTCGTTTTCGTGGCAAAGAATTATTCCGCTGCCTTCCGCTGCCGCAAGCATTTTATCCAATCTCCGCATTACTTCGTCGGAATAGCGCTCCGCATTATCCTGCGGAACATAAAAGCTGAAAATTCGGATATGATCTGCGGAGAGTATATCCGCAAGCTCCAATCCGTGCTTGAATTTGTCAAGGTGCGGTTCAAAATCCTCGGCAACGCCGATTTTCCCGAAGGGCGAACCCAGCGACCACACCGATATTCCCGACGCGTCAAGCTTGGAGCGGATACTCTTTGCCTCCTCCAATGTTATATCCGAAATATTCTTGCCGTCTACTCCCCGAATTTCAAGGAGCTCGACGCCGTTTTCCCTCATGGCGTAAAGCTGACCGTCAAGACGGCTGTCCGCCTCGTCGGCAAAAGCCGCAAGCTTAAATTTCATATTGCGCCCTCCAAATAAATTTTTCTTTAACAAAAGTATAACACGGTGCAATTTGCATTACAATTGTAATTTAAGGCATATTTTATTGCAAATTCGCGCATAGCATGCTATAATTTGTCAGAGGAAGGTGACGACTATGGATATTCTTGAAGAATTTGATACCGAGAATGTGTATTTTAGGTACGCAGTCGATGAAGCGCCGAGCGACAGAGACTTTTCAATGCATATTCACGAGCGGTGCGAGATATATTGCTTTGTATCGGGCGGCGCGGAATACCTTGTGGAGGGCGCGCATTATCCGCTGAAAAGCGGAAGCGTGCTGGTAATGCGCCCCGCCGAATCACACAGAGCAAGGATTTTAAGCGGCGAAAAATATGAACGTTATGCGATAAATTTTTCATTTGCGGCGACGGACGTCCTTGACCCCCGCCGAATCCTTATGAAACCGTTTCTTGACAGACCTCTCGGCCGAGGAAACCTTTATTCTCCGCGGGAGCTTGGCGGTGAAACGGTACGTCTTTTCGAGGAAATGAAGAACGGCGGCAGCGAATACGAAAGACGGCTTAGGATATCGACGCGTCTGTTTTTGCTGCTTGAAACGCTTTATAAAGCGTTTACCAAGCGCGTGACCGACGAATATGCGCCGCCTGCCGAGCTGTCAGAGCAGCTTGTTGCATACGTCAACGCTCATTTATTCGACAAGCTGTCCGTTTCGGCGCTTGCGGAACGCTTTTTTCTCAGTACGTCGCAGATCGGCAGAGTATTTCGCAAGGCTACGGGCGCTTCGCCGTGGGAATATATCACAATAAAGCGTCTGACAGCCGCAAGAGAGAGGATACGCTGCGGAGAATCGGCAGGGAGCGCTGCGGAAAGCACGGGCTTTGAGGACTACTCATCGTTTTACCGCGCTTATGTAAAACGATTTGACTGCTCGCCCAAGGAGGATATGGGAAAATTTTCAGTGTCACAATCACGGTAACCGAATAAAATAACAGTGGGTCATAACAATCAACAGCAAGGGAGACATATAAATGAAGCTTTTAAAGAAACGTCTTTTCTGTCTGCTTGCCGCGTGCGCCGTTTTGACCGTGTTTTGTCTGATAAGCGGCTGCGAAAGCAGGGAAGGGAAAAATCTTACGGAGGGGAAGCCGACCGTTGTTGCCACCACGACCATGCTGCGCGATCTTGCCGAGCAGCTCGGGGGAGACAGAGTGACCGTTCTGGGCTTAATGGGCTGCGGCGTCGATCCTCACCAGTACCGCGCGTCGGCAGGAGATATGACCAAAATGCAGGGCGCGGATATGATAGTATACAGCGGGCTGCATTTGGAGGGAAAAATGGGAGAGGTCTTCGCGGCGCTCGAGGACAAAAAAACGGTGTGCGCTTCCGACGGGATACCCGAGGAAAAGCTGATAATAAACGGTAACGCTCCCGATCCGCATATCTGGTTCGACGTGTCCTTATGGAAAGAAGCGGCAAGGACGGTGGAGGACGGTCTGTGCGGGATCGATCCCGAGGGCTCCGATTATTACGGGGAAAGACTGGAGAGCTATCTTGAGGAGCTTGACAGGTTGGACGGTTATATCAAAGAAAAAACCAATGAGATACCGAAGGAAAAAAGGGTGCTGATAACCGCTCACGACGCTTTCGGCTACTTTGGGAACGCCTACGGCTTCGAGGTCAGAGGCTTGCAGGGGATAAGCACCGTTTCTGAGGCGGGCGCCGCGGACGTGAGCCGATTGGCGGAATATATAGCCGACAACCGTATCGGCGCGGTGTTCGTGGAAAGCAGTCTTCCCGTTAAAAATATAGAAGCGCTCATAGAAGCGGTACGGGCAAGAGGCTTTGAAACGTCCCTTGGCGGCTCTTTGTACAGCGATTCCATAGGCGACGCGGAAAGCGGGACCGATACCTATATTGCCGCTTTTAAGCATAACATAGACACTATAGCGGAAGGTCTTTGCGGTTGAAATATGATGAAGGGACTGATCATTTATGTACAATAAAAACGGAGCGGAGCATGCGGTGGAGGTAAGCCGCCTTACGGTCGCCTACGACTCAAAGCCCGTGCTGTCCGACGTGGACCTGGAGCTGCCGAGGGGTATGCTTACCGCAGTAATGGGACCGAACGGGGCCGGGAAGACCACTCTTATAAAGGCTATGTTAGGGCTTATCCCTGCCGTTGACGGAAAAATAAGCTTTCCCGATATAAACGGAAAAAAGCCCTGTATAGGCTATGTTCCGCAAAGCGAAAGCGTGGATTGGGATTTTCCCGTATCGGTGCTGGACGTGGTGACCATGGGCTGTTACGGAAGATTGGGCTGGATAAAGCGTCCCAAAAAAAGCGACAGGGAATTTGCCATGGAGATGCTGAGAAAAACGGGAATGGAGGAGTATGCGGACAGGCAGATAAGCCGCCTTTCGGGAGGGCAGCAGCAGCGGACCTTTATTGCCCGCGCCTTGGCGCAGAAGGCGGACATATACCTTATGGACGAACCGTTCAAGGGGGTTGACAATTCAACCGAAAGGTCCATAGTTGAGCTTTTGAAGGAGCTGCGCAGCGAGGGAAAAACAGTGGTGGCGGTGCACCATGACCTGTCCACCGTTAGCGACTATTTCGATTGGGTGACCTTGATAAATATCGAGGTAGTGGCAAGCGGCGAGGTGGAAAAGGTGTTCACCGACGAAAATTTGACGCGCACATACCGCGCCGCAAAGGCAGGTAATACGATATGAACGGCTTTTTTGAAATTTTTTCCGATCATACCTTCGCGACGGTAGCCTTAGGCTCGGCAGCCTTGGGGGGAATAAGCGGGGTAGTAGGCAGCTTTGCGGTATTAAGGCGGCAGGGTCTTTTGGGGGACGGGGTGAGCCATTCCGCTCTTCTCGGGGTAGCGGCGGCTTTTCTTGTTACGGGGATCAAAAGCACCGCGGTCCTGCTTTTGGGGGCGTTGATCTCGGGCTTGCTCGCCGTGCTTCTTATATCGGCGGCGGTAAAGGGCTCGAGGATAAAATTCGACGCCGCGCTGGCGGTGGTCATGTCAACGTTTTTCGGCTTGGGCACAGTTCTCCTGACCTGCGCTCAAAAGCTTCCCGACGCTACTCAGGCGGGTCTTAGCGCCTTTATTTACGGGCAGGCGTCCGCCATGCTGAAAAGCGACGTTTTTTTGATACTGGGCTGCTCCGCCGTTTTGCTGCTGGTGGTAGTCCTTTTGTGGAAGGAGCTTAAGCTGTTTTCCTTCGACAGGGATTTCGCGGTGCAGTCGGGTTACTCGGACAGGGCGCTTAGCTTTGTTTTGTCCCTTATGACGGTGGCTGCGGTCATTTTGGGCATACAAACGGTGGGCGTGGTGCTGATGAGCGCCATGCTGGTAACGCCCGCCGCAGCGGCGAGACAGTGGAGCGACCGCCTTTGGATAATGGCGTCCTTGGCGGCGGCGTTCGGCGGAGCGTCGGGCGCGGCGGGAGCTTATGCCAGCGCGGCGATAGGCGGGCTTCCGACAGGTCCCGCCATAGTCATAGCCGCAAGCGTTATTGCTTTGATAAGCATATTGTTCGCGCCGAGACGGGGCATAGTGAGCCGTATTGTAAAAAGGCGCAGGAGCCGCATTATACTGACGCAGGAAAGACCGACGGAAAGGAATGAACGAATATGACCGTTGAAATACAGCTTATAGCCGCTTTGACGGCGGCGGGGTGCGCTGTCCCGGGGGTGTTCCTTGTGCTTCGGCGAATGAGCATGACGAGCGACAGCATTACTCATACCATTCTTTTGGGGATAGCGCTTGCGTTTTTTGCGGTGAACGACCTGTCCTCCCCGTTTTTGCTGATAGGCGCGGCGGTAATGGGTCCCGTTACGGTATGGCTTACCGAGCTTCTCGTAAAAACGGGGTCGGTGTCCGAGGACAGCGCGACGGGGATCGTTTTCCCGCTGCTGTTTTCGATCGCGGTCATACTTATATCCCGATACGCGGGGAGCGCGCACCTTGATACCGATTCGGTGCTGCTGGGAGAGCTCGCCTTCGCCCCCTTTGACCGAATGGTGATCTTCGGAACGGATATAGGGGCAAAGGGGCTGTATATAAGCGGGGGACTGCTTATAATAAACATCGTCTTTGTTTCGGTTTTCTTCAAGGAATTGCAGGTAGTGTCCTTTGACCCCGTTTTGGCGGCTGTAATGGGCTTTTCTCCCACATTTGTGCATTATTCCCTTATGACGGCGGCTTCTCTTACCGCCGTCGGGGCTTTCGAGGCGGTGGGTTCGGTGCTGGTGACCGCCTTTATGATCGCGCCCGCGGCGGCGGCTCACCTAATCACCGACGACCTGAAAAAAATGCTTTTCATCGCGGCGGGAATTGGGGCGGCAAGTGGAATACTCGGGTACCATACCGCAATGCTGCTGGAGGTTTCCATCGCGGGCTGCATGGCTTGCTGGACGGGCGTGTTTTTCCTGGCGGCGTTTTTGTACGGCAAATTTGTTAAAAGAGTAAAAAAGATCATTTTGTGATCGGCGCTCCGTTAAAGGTTATCATAACGGGCATGCCCTCAAGATATTCTCCCTTTACGGCGGGAACGTAATAGCCTCCGTAGCAGGTCTCTCCCATATCGTTGTCGTATTCCTCGGGGAGTCTGACGAGAATACGGTAAAAGGGCATTACATATTCATAGCCTATCCCCGTTCGGTACATAAGCTCGATTTTCCCTATTTCCTCGTCTCCCTTAATATCGTAGGGCGCGGAGGTCAGATAATTTCCCTCCGAAAGCATTTTTTTTGCTTCCTCCGCCGAAATTACGGGATAGTCGGCTATCTTTTCATAGCCCGTATCGGTGTACATTCTAATTATATGGAGCTTGCCCTCCTCTTGGGATATGAACACGGCGAAATCCAAGCTGTAATTTACGACCGCGTCCTCGCGGTCTTTCCCCCCGTCGTAAAACTCAATGTCTCCTTCATACATGCCGTTAAGATTCATTACGGGGTTTTCCATATTCAAAAGCCCCTTGTATTCGTTGATAAGATATTCCCCCGTGCGGCTTCGTTCCTCCTCGGAGGCGCTTACTCCCAAATTATACCCCTCGGGAAGCTCTATCCCCTCATCGAAGGCAATGCTCACGCAGAATGACGAATCAACGTCTATTCTGATACCTTCCGACCGCGCTGCTACCCGCCCCATGCTGTACATATTCTTTATCATTCCGTTGATCTCCCCATCGGAGGCTCCGTATTCCGTAAATTGCTTGCGGATCTCTTCGATCTCCTCGCTGCTCGGGGTGGAATCCTCGATCTCCAGACTGTCGGCGTCTAAGCCGAAATATTCCGCAGCGCTCAAAAGGACGGCTTTCATTTTTTCGCCGTCGCAGTATGCGGAGCTCGACTTAAACACGGGCAAGGCTTTTATATTCATTTTCTCCGACCATGGATTTCCGTTTTCAAGCTCCGATACGTCGCCGACGTGTATTCCCTCGAAGCCCATTCCGCCCATTCCGCTGAAATTGTAATCGGAGAGGATCAGCACGGGCGGCTCCTCGAATGCTGCTTCGGGTATAAATTTAACTCCCGCCGTTATTGCCAGAGCGGCAGCCGCGGCGACCGAGCCTATGGTAATAAGGAGCTTTTTCCGCGGCTTTTTCTCCGCCTCGATTATCAGCCTCCCGTCCACGTCGGACATAATATTCAGTAATTCTTCTCCGTTCATACCGTGTAGCCCTCTCTTTCAAGATATTCCTTAAGCTCCTTTCTGAGCCTGAACAAGGTTGTTTTTACGCTGCTTTCCGTCATACCGAACCGTTTTGCAATGCTTTTTGTGGGATCGAGGAACCAGTATCTCCGCATAAAAACCTCGCGTTTTTCCTTGGGCTTTGATCTGAGAAAGCTGCTTACGGTTTCCGCCAAAATATCGGCGTTAAGCCTTTCCTCCACGTTTTCGCCCGAGGGTATGCACTGCTGCATTTCCTCGGAAAGCTCCACGACGTACGCGCTGCGCTTTAGTCGGCTCCTGTTGCGGCAGACGCTCAGCGAAAGGTTTCGGGCTATTTTTGCCAAAAAGGCGAAAAGATACCCGTAGGGTTCGTTTGGAGGAATACTTTCCCATGCGCGGTAATAGGTGTCGTTTTCCACCTCCTCCGCCGTCTGGCGGTCGGCTGTTATGCCGAAGGATATATTTTGCAGCCGCTGTCCGTATTTGTCCTTGCTGTGGGCGATAGCCGTTTCCTCCCGCCGCAGAAACATTTTCACGATCTCCTCGTCTTCCATTGAACAATCACTCCTTTTTTTCATCTCAACCTATATAACTCCCTTTTACTTCCAAAGGTTACAGTCTCTTAAAAAAAATTCTGCCCCGAATGTGACTCGGAGCAGAATTTGTTTTATTAAATTGTTATTTTAAACTGTCCATTGGCGTAATCCCCTCTGTCTATCCTGCGGAATCGATTTTGAAAGGTTGGATCAAAGCTATCATGGGAACCACCCCTGTCTGTGGGATCAACTGTATATAATACATATGGCTTTTTATTTTATCGCCGTGAAGCGTTTCCGCAGATCCACTCTGCGCCATATATTTAACATCTTGAATTGGGTCGGTCGTGTAAGCTATTCCTTTTGAACTAAATGTTCCGATCAAAGCCGCTTGTAAAATGTTGCAGCCGTTAGAGCTGAAATTTTGCGCGTCGGCTTGCATATCCAGTCCTACACGATCGCGAGCCGCAATTCACAGCCGCTGTTTGATTCTGTTTCCATTGGACTCGCCGCCTTTCCCGATAAATTTATGCGGATATCACTCCGTATATTGAAAGCAAATCGACCTTGTATCCGTTCAGCGTTGATAAGAAAGATGTACCGAGGGTTTTGCCTTCGTTCGTAGGAAATCGCTACATTAACGCCGCCTGTGTTTCCGATGCACCGATTTAATCATTTGCGCCAAATCATTTTGTGTGTCTGCATCGGCTGCCTGCGTCCCCTCGGATCATCTGCGAGCATATTTTTTGTCAATCCTGTCATTCATCAGCGATTTGACCTATGCCCGATCGGGTCGCCGTAAGCTTTGGGTACTGACCGAGGTTTTCTGTTTCTCTTTCCTTGTCTATATAATACCACGGATCGGAGTTAAAGTCAACACTTTTTCATTCGTCGAAATGTATATAATTTTGCACTATTGTGGAATATTTTTGTAGCGTTATACACATATTTTTTTTAAAATCATTGAAAAATGAAAATTTTCTATTGACTTTGGAAAAGGTATAAGATATAATATATAAGGTTGGTTTTCAAACGGACAAAGCCTTCGTTTGAAACGCAGCTCGGATAAAAACGAAAGGAGCTTCGCTCATATAACGCGGCGCAGAGGCGCTGTTGTATTTGGGCGTAAAAATATATGGCTGACGAAAAAAAGACTAACGAGGAGCTCGAAGAAAATACCGACGGGGAATTTGAAGAGTACGAGCCCCAAATCGTTGAGCTGGACGGCGAGTCCTTTGAGGTTATAGACGCCGTTTGCTACGACGGACAGAACTATGTGGCGCTTGTTCCTTACACCGAGGACGACGAGTCGGAGGACGATGAGGTCGAGTTTATAATTCTTAAGGAGGTCGAGGAAAACGGCGAGTATATGCTGGCGACCGTTGACGACGAAGACCTTTACAACGAGGTGGGCGAGGCGTTTATCGAGCATCTCGGCGCTGTTTTCGGCGATGGGCACGAGGACGGCTGCGGCTGCGAGGACTGCCGCTAAAAGCGTTTCGAGACTTTCCAGCAATATACAGGTATTATATTTCCCAAAAAAATAAAAATATTATTACTGCTACGTTTTGTTAGTGTGGTGGTTCATAAAATCCAACACATAAATTAAAAGGGATTTCTCTATTGCAGCGGATTGCAGACCTCCCGTACTGCGGAAGAAGGGAGCGTGAACCTGCGATGGGAACTTTACCCACCCTGCTCAAAAGCGGGTTTTTATTTCATCATGCGACGGCGCGGCGGTGCTCGGAGCTTTCCTCGGAAGGCTCCGAGTTTTTTTCCGAAAATTTTTCGGTACGGTGAAAAACCGCCGCCGTGTTTTCCTTGTAAAAAAGTATCTCAAGCTGTTCGCCGCAAAGCTCCTCCGCCTTTTCTCTTCCTGCCTCGAGCCTTAGGTCAACTACGCAGTATTCCGCGGTCTGCCGAGTGCTCTCCAAATGATACAGTTATGTTGTACTGATACGTATAATTTGTCATTAGGTTCACAAGAAAAAAGGGAATCAGCAGTATGAGCCTCGGAGCTTTTTTGGTGCAAAACGGCATAAACAAGAGCGGTACCAGCATTTGCAGGATAAACGATATTTTTTTATCCGAGGCGGCTTGCCGCACGACGTAAAGGGGATTTTGAACCGCCGCCTTGATAACGGTGAACAGTCCCCCCTCGTCATAAATATAGTTATCGTACCGTCCCGTCATAACGCCGTCGCCGTAAGCGGATAAAAGACCCGTTACACAGACGAAATACACCAGCGACAGAACCAGCAGGGAAAAATTACACTTGTAGTATAATACGTATACAGCCGCAAAGGCAAGGGAGGAAAAGGGGGAAAGCTTATGATTCCCGCATATTTTCATAAGCGGGACAATACCCGAGGCTGTCACGGCGCATTGACCCAGCAGCAGGGTAACGGGCGAGGGGAAAATAAGATAAATAGGCAGAAGCAGGTAAAATATGGGAGAAAAGTGCACCGCGAAATGGGAAAGCAGCCCGTCGCGTTCACAGGTAACAAGCGCCCGACCCGTTTCTTTCATATAATAAAACATCTGCGCGAATATCCCGAAATCATAGCAGGGCGTCCAATGATTTTTGTATCTCAGGGAGCAGGCGGTACCGACTATTGCGGTAAATAAGAGCATAAGAACGGCGGCTATCACCCAAAGAGCTTTTTTCGACAGTCTCGGGCGAAGCTCCGCCGCCTTTGAATAGCAGACTATTCCCGATATTACCGCGCAGCAGCCTAAGAGAAAGTAAAAATCCGAGCACCGCGCCGCCGCAATAACGCAGTACATAAGGGCGGAGCCTATCATAAGCAGGGTAACGAGCTTTTCGCTTGTTATGAAAAGGAAAAGCAGAAAGACCGAAGCGGTCAAGGCGATAAAAAGAATAAAGCTTTTTCCCGCAAAAAAATCAAGAGCTGTAAAATCGACCTCCGAGGTCGTCATAAAAAACGCCGATACGGTTATCCAAGCGGTCAGAAGCCTGTAAGCGACCTGCGCGGGCTCCTTTTTAAGAAAATCTTTCATATTTGTCCCTTTCTAAAACTACATTTGTAGTTTTTGTGAAAATAATGAACGGCATGCGAACGCCGCCCGTGTTTGTTTATACTATATGCAGATAAAATTTTAACGGCTGTCGGGACCCGTAACCGTCACAAACGTAAAAGCAGCTTCCGATATTTCGGAGCCGCTGCGGGAAAGCTCGGTCGAAGCTTCGTTGTAGACAGCGGTATAGTCGGTATTTTCCGAAGAAGACTCATAGAGGGAGGTAACCGTTCCCATATCGGAGTCGGAGCGCGGCTCGGAGGAGAAAGCGAAAACGGCGCCCGTAAGCAGCGTGAGCGCGGCGGTCAAGGCGCATACGGCGCTCAGACCGCGCTTTTTGTTGTTTGAGAGTATCATTGTTATGCGGCGCTTCAGCCCTTTTTTGTTAAGAAAAAAGTTGGAGGACAGAGCGGGCGATAAACGCCTGTTTATTCTTTTTTCGGCGGAAACCGCGTTTAAAATGGAGCGGCAGTAGATTTTTTTAAGCTCCCCGCTCTCGTCCCTCATTACGTTCTCGTCGCAGTAAAGCTCGCACTCCTGCTCCGCCGCGCGGATAAAAAGCCTTATAAACGGGTTGAACCAGTGAACGGCTCCGCATAATATCATAATGACCTTTATCGGCAGATCGTGATGCTTGATATGCGTTAATTCGTGCTTTAAAATAAGTCTCAGCTCATTGTCCGAAAAATCTCTGTTCGGTAAGATAAGCATGGGCTTAAATACGCCAACTGCCATTGGCGAGGCAATATTTCCGAGAGCGGCCGTTTTTATATCGGCGGCAATAAGCATATCAACGGCAAGCTTGTCGGCTAACCTTGCGGTATCCTCCGATACGGGCAGAGACAGCCTTTTTACGCTGCGTATAAAGGCGCGCTGCTTAAGAAGCGCCGAGAGGAGCACCGTGAGAACGCCGCAGAGCCAGATAAAAAACAGGATATAGGTAAGCGTTTCCTTAAATTACATTTTGTCCAGCCAGCCTTGCAGCTCTTCGATATCCTCCTCGGAAATTTTTTCTCCGCCGTTCAGCGCTTTTACAAGTCTGCTGAAGGAGCTGCCGTTAAATCTGTCGGCGAAGCTTTTGGCTTCGATCTTCATATATTCCTCCTCGCTGACCGAGGAATAATACAGGCGTTCCTTTCCGTTTTTTTCCGAGCGCAGAAAGCCCTTTTTTTCAAGCCTTACAAGCATCGTCATAACCGTCTGCTGCTTCCAGTCCTTGTTCGGGAGAAGCCGCTTTAATTTTTCGGTCAGCGCGGGCGTTGTAACGGGCTCCTCGCTGTTCCATACAGCTTTCATTATCTCGAATTCCGCGTCGGGCAATTTTTTTACAGGCATATTTTCCTCCGTTAACTACGTTTGTAGTGATTAAATATATTAAAGCATATTTTTTGGGATTTGTCAAGACTTTAAAAAAATATTGCCAATATTGAAAAAATATGCTATCATAATCTTATTATATGAATTATAAGAGGCAGCCGTTATGAAAATAGATCGAATTATCGGAATAATAACCGTTTTACAGCGCAAGGGAAAGGTAACTATGTCTTATCTCGCGGAAAAATTCGAGGTGTCCCGCAGAACTATCGCGCGGGATATAGAAACGATCTGCGGCGCGGGCATACCTATCGTTTCCTTTCGGGGCACGGAGGGCGGAGTTGAGATAATGGACGGCTTCAACCTTGACACAACGGTTTTCACGAGGGACGAGCTGCAAGCGGTGCTTGCGGGCTTAAAGGCGCTTGAAAGCGTATCCGCCGCGCCTACCTCCTCCGCATTGTCCGATAAGCTTTACGGAAAAGATGCCGTTATACCCTTGGACGACAGCATAATGATAGACCTGTCCTCTTTTCATAAGGACAGTCTTTCGGAAAAGATCAATATGCTGAAAAAAGCCGCTCGCGAAAAAAAGTGCGTGACCTTTCACTATTATTACAGCAGGGGCGAGGACGATAAGCTGATAGAGCCTCTTTTGGTGGTCTTCAAGTGGTCGAGCTGGTATATTTTCGGCTTTTGTCCCGAACGCAGCGATTTCAGAATGTATAAGCTTGATCGGCTGTGGGATTTGAGGATCACCGATCAAGGCTTTGAGCAAAGGAGTATTCCCGCCGAAAAGCTTGATTTCGGGCGGCGCTTTACCGATGAATATGTGATAACCGCGCTGTTTGAGCCGAGCGAAAAATACAAGCTGGTAGAGGAATACGGACCGTGCAGCTTTACCTCGGAGGAGGACGGACGGCTGTATACAAAATGGGGCTTTTGCGATTACGACAACGCCTTGAACTGGTATATGAGCTTCGGCGACAAGGTGGAGATACTGGGACCCGAGGATTTTAAAAGGGACTATATCGAAAGACTTGAAAGGGCGCTCAAAAGAAATAAACAAATATGACATACAGCTGTCCTGTTGACTGTGCTATACTACGAAAAAATACACCAAAAACAAACAGGGAGGTATACATAATGGAAATATTGACCTATAATGCCGTCGATTCCCGCTGCGGGCTGCACTGCACGGGCTGCGGTTATAAGGAGAGCTGCGGCTGCGGAGGGTGCATAGAAACGGACGGGCACCCCTTTCACGGAGAATGTCCCGTTGCGGTGTGCTGTCAAAATAAAGGCTTTTTGCACTGCGGAGAATGCCCCGATATCCCTTGCGGGCTGTTGACGCAATATTCCTGCGATCCCGAGCACGGAGATACTCCTCACGGAGCGAGGATAGAGCAGTGCAAAAAATGGAGGGCGGAAGCGGCAGAGAGAACTGAAAAAGCGGACAGGTCCGATATATGAAAATACGGGAGAGTGCAATGGATAAGAAAAAAATAATATCCCTGCGTATGGAAAGGCAGTTTTTGACGCGAAAAGCCAACGCGGAGGAATACCTCAAGCTTTACAGAGATATGCAGCCGGGGCAGAATCTGTATTGGCACGGCTTCGGTCAGCCGCCCGTCCTGTCCTTTCGGGCAAGCTTCGACGATATCGAGTTTAACCGACAGCGGCAGTTAAAAAGGCAGCTTGTCAAGGGGAGATTCAGCGGGGGCAATTTGGGCTGGATAATGACGGAGGAGCTTGAGCTTTTCGCCGCCCTTTACCGAAAACCGCTTTTAAAGCCGACGGAGGCGCAGCTTAGAATATTGGAGCTTATAGAGCGCGAGGGTCCCTTTAATATACAGCAGCTCAAAGCCGATACGGGCATGCTCGTGAAGCAGATAACGCCGATACTTCACCGTTTACAGGAGGCGTTCCTGATATATGAGGATCAGTACGACGGCGAGTGGGACAGAGGGTGGTACAAATTTGAGGAGATGTTCCCCGACTCGGATACGGAGAGGTATACAAGGCAGGAGGCGCTTAAAACGGCGCTTAAGCGGTTTTCCTATCGCAATGCGGTTTTTGATATTCAAATGGCAAGGTCCTTTTACAAGCTTCCCGAAAAGGAAATAAGGTCGGCTGTGCAGGCGCTTGTTGACGAGGATATTTTAGCGGAATGCGAGCAGGGCTTCATTTTAAGATCGGATATCGAGCTGTTGGAAAATTACCGCGGGGAGCCTGTCGAAGGTATCCTTGTAATGCACAGAAACGATTTTACGGTAAGGTCGAACGAGCATGCCTTAAAGGAAATGACCGCATCTCTTTTGGGAAAGCCCGAATACGACCATGAAACGCTTCAGTATCTGCTTATTGACGGAGAATTTCACGGCGCTTCGGTAGGACATTTCCGATACGGTCCCTATGATATAAACGACATTGTTTGCGATCTGCCCGACGCGGAACGCAGAAAAAATGAAATTATCGATGCGGTGACAGCCGAAAACCCCGAAAGCAAGCCCCTGAGATTTAACAGCAGGGAGATATGAGAGTTTATAAGGGGAATGCCGTAAAAAGGGGCTGTAAAAAAACTATACCAAAGCTTCAAAAAATTGTCAATTATTATAACGAAATTTAAGTTTCACCAAAATTTCTAAACTGGAGATACTATTTTTTATGACTGCGATTAAAACAATGCTTTAATTTTCATAAAAGCACTGATTTACTAATTCTTAAAATTACATATTATGTGATGTTCTTTTATTCTCGGAAGCGAGAGCAGCGCG
>JAMPHV010000013.1 GCA_023663265.1 Bacteroides sp. | reverse complement strand
TTAAGAATCCCTTCCTTATTCTCCCCAACCCTCCCCCTTTTCCTCGCTTTGAAAGTTGCTTTAAAATATAAATCGGTTTTCCGCTTTTTAAAAATGCAGACCTATATAATTATAATTGCCGATGTTTTATAATGATTTATTAAGCTTTATTTAAAGCTCATTCTGCTTTTTTTAATGCTTATTTCATTTTTAATATATGCGTTTTTACTTTTGTCATAATGATTTCTCCATTTTCTGCTTTGAATTTTGGGGAAACTTAAGATAGCCGATTTTTTTAAGTTTCCCCAAACTCTCCGAAAAATTTCTCGGTCGGGGGAGACTGTTTTTTAAACAACAAGGCTGCCGCCTGCGACACAAGTCTCGGCGGCAGCCTTTAAACTGCCTTATATTATTTGCGTTTATGACAGGATAGCGTGCTCGTCGTTTACGTCGAACAAATGAACCTTGTTGGGATCAAGCGCAAGCTTGATAACGTCCTGAGGGCGAGCAGTGCAGCGAGGGCTTACGCTTGCCGTCAAGGAGATGCCTTCGCAGGTCAGATACAGGTAGGACTGCGCGCCCAGCATTTCGGTAACGTCAACGTTAGCCTCGATAATACCTGTTGTAGCGGCGGAAAGGAACATTTCCTCCTCATGAATGTTCTCGGGACGGATACCCAAGGTAACTTCCTTGTCAACATAGTACTGCAAAGCTTCGCACTCTGCGGTCTTGCTGTTGGGGAGCTCGATATAGAACTTTCTGCCTCTGCTGCTCTTGGTATCCTCGGAGCCGAATTCAACGGTGTATTTGCCGTTCTGCATAATGAGCTTGGCGTCGATGAAGTTCATCTGAGGAGATCCCATAAAGCCGGCAACAAACTTATTGCAGGGATTTTCGTAAAGATTGATAGGAGAGTCGATCTGCTGAATGAAGCCGTCCTTCATAACAACGATTCTGTCGCCCATCGTCATAGCCTCAACCTGGTCGTGGGTTACGTAGATAAAGGTCGTACCCAGTCTCTTATGAAGCTTGGAAAGCTCGGTCCTCATCTGTGCACGGAGCTTAGCGTCGAGGTTTGACAAGGGCTCGTCAAGCAGGAATACCTGAGGATCGCGAACGATCGCACGACCGAGGGCAACACGCTGTCTCTGACCGCCGGACAAAGCCTTGGGCTTTCTGTCGAGGAGGTGGCTGATGTCAAGGCTCTTAGCGGCTTCCTCAACCAATCTCTTGATCTCGTCCTTGGGGACCTTGCGGAGCTTAAGACCGAACGCCATATTTTCAAATACCGTCATATGAGGATAAAGCGCATAGCTCTGGAACACCATCGCAATATCTCTGTCCTTGGGGGCAACGTCGTTTACTAATCTGTCGCCGATAAACAGCTCGCCCTCGGAGATTTCCTCCAAGCCGGCGATCATACGAAGTGTGGTGGATTTGCCGCAGCCGGAAGGTCCGACGAAAATAATAAATTCCTTGTCCTTAATGTTCATCGTGAAATCGGATACCGCGGTAACGCCGCCGGGGTAACGCTTGTAAATGCCTCTGAGTGATAAACTTGCCATTTATGTGACCTCCTAAATTTATAGCAATAGACTATGCTAATATAATAACAAGAAAATCGAAAAAATGGTAGTACCTAATTAACTAAAAAAAATTCAAAACCTTTATGTAATTTAACTAACAACACCAAAAGCAAGCAAAAAACGGGGGAAGTTTGTTGACATCTTGCACAAAAAATTGGGTAAAAACGCCCCTTTGGCGACTCCTGCCGCAAAAAATTTGGCAATTATGTTAATTTTCACTTTACTTTTTTGTGTAATGTTTTCTATGCCGCGCATATACATTGTAAAAAAGGAAAGGTCGGATAAAAATATGAGCAGAAAAGGCAGAATGAAAATCAGACAGATCGCGGTATTTGTCGTTATAATAACCGCGCTTGTTTTTGCGGTCAAGCTTACCGTAGGCTATTTCAAGGGCGTGCTCGGCTCCGTTTCGGCGGAGGCGGCGGCGGAGTTTCTCGAAGGCTTCGGCTGGGAATTGGACAAGAGGGATTACAGCCGCGACGAAATTATTATCCCAAAGGAATTTTCCGAGGTATACGAGCGGTACAACGCCATACAGCTCAAACAGGGGTACGATCTTACCAAATACAGGACCGATACGGTGATAAGATACACCTTCAAGGTCAAGAATTTCGACGGCTATGAAAACGCCCTTGCTCACGTTCTTGCCAAAGGCGGGAAAATAATCGGCGGAGATATTTGCAGCACCGATATGAGCGGCTTAATGACGGGATTTGACGGCAAAACCGGCTGAAAAAGGAAATAAGTTATTGTTCCAAAAGCATTGCAAAATATTTTGAAATAGTGTATAATAAATAACGTTGGATTTAAAAAATTTACGGAATATAGGAAAGTGCGAATGAAAAAATATTTATCAATGCTTTTTGCCGCTGTCTTTTTTTTCGCCGCCCTTACGTCGGCAGTATACCCCTGCGGCGCCTCGTATCTTGACGAAACGGGCGATCTGAGCCGACTTGTGACCTCCAACTATGAAAACGCCCGCGCAGTGATCGACGTTTCGGGCGACGATATAAAAATAAGCGGCGTTTACAGCGAGGACCTGCCCAAATCGATAGATATCGAGGACGTGGACGAGACCAAAAATCATTTTCACGTGGAAAGCGACGGCAGGTTTACGGGAGAGATCACAGCGGCTCCGTTGGAGGACGGCTACTATGACTTGACTATCCATTTCAGCTCAAGGCTGATCTACAGGTACACCCTAAAGTATCACGGCGGCTGGAGCGTTCCCGACAACGGCATTGCCAAAGCCAATGAAGAAAAGCTTCGGAATATCGTTACCGCAGCCCCCATGGCTGCCGCCTACTATTTAAGCGCCGAGGCGGACAGGGAGGAGATCGAGGAGACCTTAACCGAGCTTGAAGCGATCGTTCACGACGCCTGCGGCGATGAAACGGACGATTATCTGAAAGCAAGGGCGCTTATCCTTTGGATAGGAGAGCATATCTTCTATGACCATGACGCCGCGGAAACCTCGGTAACAATGGACACGGTGGCGGTACATAATGTGCTGGAAAGACGGCGCACCACCTGCGCAGGCTTCGCCAACACCTTTTCCGCCCTGCTTGAGATCGCGGGGATACGCTCGGTGAATCTTAAGGGCGCGGCTGTCGCGGGAGAGATAGAATATCCCGCCTTGCCCACGGGTACCGAAAATCACGAATTCAGCGCCTTTTGGTACGAAGCGGAGGAGCGCTGGGTCCTTTGCGACGCCTGCTGGACAAGCAACGGAAGCTACCGCGGCGGCGAATATTTCGCCGAGATCACCAACGGTACGAAATATTTCGACGTTTCCTCCGAGGCGTTTGCTCTGAACCACCGCATCGACAAGGCGGAGGAGCGCTTTTATACTCAAGCCCTAACGGCTTTGGGCGGAGAAGCTTCCGAAACGGAGGGCTCCGAAAGCTCCGAGACTGCCGAAGCCTCCGAGGAACAGGAGACAAGCCGGTCCTCCGAGGAAGCAAATGACAATACCGAGCCCAAGGATACCGCGGCGCCCGCTGCCGAGACCCCAACTGTCGAACACAGCTCCGACGGCGAGGAAAAAAACAATATACTGCCCTATGTCATAATAGGCGTACTCGGTATCGCGGCGCTTTGCACGGGAATAATTTTAGCGGTCGGAAAACGCAAGAGGTAAAGCATCTGTGCTTCACAAAAACACAGACAAAATAAAAAAAGAAAAGGAAGCGAAAAAATGTACATCATCGAAATGGAAAACGGAAAAGAAATGAAGCTGGAGCTGTACCCCGACAAGGCTCCGATAACCGTCGCCAACTTTGAAAAGCTGGTTGCGGAAAAATTTTACGACGGGCTTACCTTTCACCGTGTTATAAGCGGGTTTATGATCCAGGGCGGCTGCCCCAAGGGGGACGGCACGGGCGGTCCCAAGGATAAGATCAAGGGCGAGTTTGCCGCCAACGGTGTTCCCAACGATTTGAAGCACACCCGCGGCGTTCTTTCCATGGCGAGAGCTATGGACCCCAACTCGGCGGGCAGCCAGTTCTTCATTATGCACAAGGACGCGCCTCACCTCGACGGACAGTACGCCGCTTTCGGAAAGGTAACGGAGGGCATCGAAACGGTAGATGAAATAGCCGCGTCGGAGACCGACTATAACGATAAGCCCCTTAAGCCCGTTATCATCAAAAGAATATATAAAGCCTAATATCATTTTTTATTTTATTTCATTTTGCAAAGGGCGTGATTGGAACGGAGATCAAGCTTTTGCCTGTTGAAAGACTCGACGAGCTGAACGTTATCTACGATATGAGCAGGTACGAAAACTTTCAGAACACAAGAAAAAACAATTTGGAACGCTGTAAGGAAATTTGCGTGGTTGCGGAGGAAAACGGAAAATTTGTGGGCGAGCTGAGTATGATGACCGAAAACGCCAATATTCCCGCCGCCGTGATACCCAATAAGCGCGTTTATTTGTTCGGGCTGAGAGTGCTGCCCGACTATCGGGGTCAAGGGATCGGCACCGCGCTTTTAAAGCACGCCGTGACCCTTTGCGCCCAAAGAGGCATATTTGAGTTTACGATAGGCGTCGAGACCAAAAACGAGGGCGCGCGTCGGCTGTATGAAAGATTGGGGTTTACCCTGTTCCTTGAAAATTGCAGCGAGGTGCAGTTCGGGGAGATGTGTAAATTCGATCTTATGATGCTAAAGCTGAGGTAGAATAAGAAATAATAACAGCCGTAAAAAGCGTATAACCGCTTTTTACGGCTGTTATATTATTTCTTCCAAGCCTTACTGCTGTCCGCAAAGCTCCTTGTAAAGACCGATATAAAGCTTAGCCGACTGCTTCCAGCTAAAGTCCGCTTTCATAGCCTTGGTCACCAAAGCGCCCCATGCCTTGCTGTCGTTATAGTAAAGCTCGGTGCATCTGCGAACGGCGCCCAACATATCCAGCGCGTTATAGGAGCGGAATGTGAAGCCCAAGCCGCTTCCGTCGGGCTCGCCGTAGTCGGGTATGGAGTCCTTTAAGCCGCCTGTCGCTCTTACTATGGGGATAGTGCCGTATCTTAAGGAGATCATCTGCGCCAAACCGCAGGGCTCGCTCTTGCTGGGCATCAGAAAAGCGTCCGCGCCCGCGTATATCTTCTTTGCAAGGGCGGGTATATAGCCGCAGGTAAAGCTTACCTTGTCGGGATAGCGGTAGTGCATCTCGTTAAAGTAATTTTCATACTGAGCCTCGCCCGAGCCTAAAATAACCACCTTGCAGCCTAAGCCGATCATCTCGTCAAAGGCGCACTTTACAAGGTCAAAGCCCTTGTGCTCGACGAGACGGGAAACAAGTCCGATAACGGGCGCTTCGTCTCCCGCGGGAAGCCCGACCTCCTCCAAAAGCTTTTTCTTGCAGACTCTCTTGCCGCTCTTGTTCTTTGCGCTGAACGCTGCGGGAATAACGGGGTCCTTTTCGGGGTTGTACATATCGGTGTCAATGCCGTTAAGGAAGCCGCAGGTCTTATAGGTCTTGTTTTTAAGTATTCTGTCAAGTCCGTGAGAGAACCAAGGGTCCATTATCTCCACCGCGTAAGTAGGTGATACGGTGGTTACCTTTTCGGAAACCTCAATGGCGGCTTTCATAAAGTTAACGTCTCCGTCGTATTCCATTACGCTCTTGTAATGCTTGGGAATACCGAGCACCTCCTCCATAAGCTCGAGACCGTAGCGTCCCTGATACTGGATATTGTGGATAGTGAACACGGTATGGATATTCTGCATATTGTACTGATTGCGGTAGTAAAGGTTGTAGTACACGGGAATAAGCGCGCACTGCCAGTCGTTGGCGTTGATAACGTCGGGGCGGAGATCGAATTTTTGAATAAGCTCCATTACCGCGCGGGAGAAAAATGCGTATCTTTCACCATCGTCATAGTACCCGTACAAGCCGAAATCGCGCTTGAAGTAATATTCGTTGTCAAGGAAATAGTAGGTAACGCCGTTCAGCTCGGTTTGGAACACGCCGCAGTACTGCGCTCTCCAGCCTACGGATACATAGAAGTTATCCACATATCTGATGTTTTCCTTGTGGGAATCCTTTATGGTGTTGACATAGTAGGGCAATACCACAATACATTCCTGACCCTCCTCAACCAACGCCTTGGGCAAAGAGCCCGCCACATCGGCAAGACCGCCCGAAGCGGCAAAGGGTTGAGCTTCACTGGTTGCGTAAAGAATTTTCATAAGTGTTTTCCCTTTCGTAATTTGATTTGCCAAGGAGTTATCCGATAACGGTAAAACCGCAAGCCGTATTGAGAATTTGCATAAAAGCGAGAGCAAATTCTTATTGTTATAATTATAACACAACCGAATAAAAATTACAAGTCATTTATGCCAACTCTATCCACTTTTTCCAAGTCTCGGGACAATTTCCAACCGTTGCCTTTTTTCCGTCTCTCACGATCGGCGTTTTAAAAAGCTGCGGCATTTCAAGAATTTTTTCAAGCTGCGCCTCGGGAAGAAGGTATTTTACCGATACGTAATCCTCGCTGTCGGTATTTATAACCTTGTCGATTCCTCCGACTGCGCTGCATACTGTATTAAATTCTCCCTTGCTCATGGCTTTTTGTGCAAGGTCGATAAACTGAAAGCTTATTCCCCTCTCCTTGAAAAATCTCTGAGCCTTTTTTGTGTCAAAGCACTTTTTGGTGCCGAATATCTGTATGTTCATAGCCTAATATACTCCTTGACCGCCTCGATAAAGACCCTTCCGTATCTCATAAGCTTGGCGTCTCCTACTCCGTTGACCGACAGAAGCTCCTCGTCCGTTGTGGGCTTTTTTGCCGCCATATCCTCCAGCGTGGCGTTGGAGAAAACCATATAGACGGGCAGGTGGTTTTTTGCCGCTTCCTTGCTTCTGACCTCCTTAAGCTTTCTGTACAGCTCCTCGTCGAAGTCCGCTCCGACGGAGGAGGGCTTTTTCATATATGCGAACCGAGCGGAGGTCTCCGCGGCTTCCGAATATGCCGACATGGCGGCGCTCTTTTTTATGGGGACCTTGACGGTTATTTTCTCCCTGTTCTTTACCGCGCTGTGCCCCTTCTCGGTGATCGAAATATTGCGGTACTCCTCGTCGCTGCGGCTTAAATAGCCCTGTCTTACGAGAGCGTCCAAGGTCTCGGAGACTCTTTTTTTGTTATGGTCCGACATTATCCCGTAGGTGGACAGCGTTTCAAGATGAAAGCTTTCCGTGCGCTTATCCCTGCCGCCCGTCAGTACCGAGCAGATCGCGCCGGAGGCAAATTTGATTCCCCTTTGGCTCAATCGGTAAACGCAGCTTATGATCTTCTGAGCGTCCTCGGTAATGTCCTCCTCGCGAAATTCGGTGTCGCAGTTGGAGCAGCCCGAGCAGCTTTCGCATTTTTCGCCGAAATAGTTTAACAGAAACGCTCTGAGACAGTCGGCGGTATTGCAGTATTCCACCATGGCGCCGAGCCGCTTTCTTTCCTGCTTTTTTGCGGCGGCAAGCTGAGCGGGCGTAAGTCCCTCTCCCGCCATATTGTTTATGAAATATTCCGCCGTGTTGACGTCTCCCGGACAGTACAGCAGCACGCAGTCCGCCGCCGTTCCGTCTCTCCCCGCTCTGCCCGCCTCCTGGTAGTAGGCTTCGGGGCTTTTGGGCATGCCGTAATGGATAACAAAGCCGACGTTGGATTTGTCTATTCCCATTCCGAAAGCATTGGTGGCTACCATCACCCTTGCCCTGTCGTAAATAAAGTCCTCCTGGCTTTCCATTCTGTCCGCGTCCGTCATTCCCGCGTGATACATGACCGCTTCGATTCCCTGCTCCTTGCAGAAAAGATACACCTGCTCCGTCTGCTTTCGCGTGGCGCAGTATATAATGCCGCTTCGCTCGGAAAAGCCGCTCAAAAGCCCCTTAAGCACGGCGGGCTTGGTTTTGTTGGGCACGTGTATCACCCTAAAGAAAAGATTGGGTCGGTCGAAGCCCGTGATTATTTCAAGCGGATCGGCAAGCCCGAGCTGTTTTTTTATATCCTCTCTGACCCTGTCGGTGGCGGTAGCCGTAAATGCGCCTACCACAGGTCTTTCGGGCAGCGCCTCTATAAAGCTTGAAATATGCAGATAGCTCGGACGAAAATCCTGCCCCCACTGGCTTACGCAGTGCGCCTCGTCCACCGTCACCATGGATATTCTGTTTCTTTTCGCGAACTCTAAAAAGGACTCGGTCTCCAGCCTTTCGGGAGCAATGAAAATTATCTTGTAAGCGCCTTTCCACGCCATTCTCAGCGTCTGCATATACTCCTCGGAGGAAAGAGAGCTGTTCAGAAAGGCTGCGCTGACTCCGTTCTGTATCAGCGACATAGCTTGATCCTTCATAAGAGAGATCAAGGGCGAGACCACTAACGTTATGCCCTCCAGCATCAGCGCGGGGAGCTGGTAACAGATCGATTTTCCCGCGCCCGTCGGCATAACGGACAACAGGTCCCTGCCGCTCATAAGACAGTCTACGGCGGTCTCCTGACCCTTTCGGAAGTCCGAATGACCGAATATCTCTTTTAAAAGCTTATGTTTATCCATTTGTTGAATCCTTCTCGAAGCCTTCTCCTTTACTTATCAGCTCCGATTTGTTTTACCGAAAAGTCTTATCCTGGTAACAAACTTTTTAAGCGGCTTCATACCGTCCAAGGTGTTTTTCAGCAGCTTTGACGCGCTTTCATAGACCAACAGCCGCTCCTCCTCGGTAAACTCGGGAGCTTTGTCAAATTCCGCTCGTTCGTAGAAAGGAACCGCGTCGCGGAAAATGTTGCCCGCCTTTAGCGCCTTATCCGCCCTAAAGCCGAATTCCTCGGGCGTCTCGCCGTTTTGTCGGAATATCCCTCTTATTTCAAGGAGCTTCAGGGAAAATTCGAGCATTTCCTTTACCGCCGCGCAAGCCTCGCCGCTTTTGAAAAACTTCATTTTTCTGTTATGCTTCCTGTTAAGCGAACGTATTACGCCCATAACGGACATTGCGATAACAAACAGAAGCAGAGCTGTCCCTGCGGTTATCAGAATGATCCTTATGACGCGCGGATCGGTCTCTTGTACTCCGCCTATCGGCGTATCGCTGTCGGAAGCGAGAGTGTCTGACTCGGTCGACTCCTCGGTCGCCTCGGCGGTAGTCGTTGAAGTGGTTTCGGCGGTGGTTGCGGTCGTGATCTCGGAGGTAGTCGTCTCCTCCCTTTCGGTGGTGACTGCGGCGCTGCTTTCCGTCCCCGTTCGGCGGTCCCCCGAGGGAGTGGGATCGTAGGGTATCCAGCCCACGCCGTCATAATAGACCTCTACCCAGGCATGGAGATTTTTTTGCAGAACGGTGTATTTGTACCCGCCGCTTATCTCGGAGCAATTGTCTCCGCCTACCGTGAAGCCCGTAACGTATCTTGCGGGCACGCCGAAATATCTGAGCAAAAGACACATGGCAGAAGCGTACATTGCGCAGTGCCCCGATTTCGTCTCAAAAAGAAAGGTATACAAGGGCGATTCACCGCCCTCGAAATTGTCGGCGGAAAGAGAATACTCGTACTTCCCCGAAATAAAGTATTCCTCTAAAAATTCCGCAAGCCGAGCTCTGTAGGGCATGCTTTTTTCGGCGTTATAGCTGACGCTTTCAAACTCTTCGGTGTTAAATTCGCTCTGCCACAAAAGATTTACGATAGTTCTCCTCTCGTCGTCGGGGATCGAGGTGTAGTAATCGTAAACATAGCTTTGGTATGCGCTGCCGTACTTGAGATAATCGTCATAGGTCAGAGGGAGACCCTCAAAATAGCTGTCGTAATACTGTAGATCGTCATTGTAATATTCGGCAAACATGTCCGCGGGATCTCCGCATTGATACAAAACAGTGGTTTCCATGGAATTTATCCTGCCCTTGTCCGCCAGGGCGACAAAGTCGCCCTTTACCGAAAACTGCTCGTTGCCGCGGAAAAGATAGTTGGCGGGGGTGCCCGCAAAAATCACCGTGTTTAATCTTTGAAGATAGTTTATTTTCACCTTTTGAAGCTCGATATAGGACCTCTCAGAGGGATTTTCTCCCATATACTTTCGCATAAGGTAATATTCCGCCTCGGGAGCGTAGCTTTCAAGCGCGTCGGTAAGCTTTACCCGAGAAACGTCCTGCGCCGTATCGTAATAACTGCGGTCAACGCTGTATTCAAGCGCGTCATAGTTTATATCGGCAATCGTTTTCCAGCGTTTTCCGTCAAATTCATAGCCCACGTCTCCCCTAAGATAAAGCTTGTCCTTGCTTTGCGTGATTATCTCCAGGACGGGGGTGTTGCTTTGCGGGGTATCGTCGGGATTGATGCCGTTGGAAATATTGATGCTTCCGCCGTCGGCGGAGAAAAAGCCCTTGTACGGAGATGCGTTCAAGCTGTCAAACAGCTCCGAGGTCCAAACGCCCACGTTTTTCACGCACTCGGAGACCTTCTGCACCACCGTATCGAGCTTAAGATTGCCGTCCTTCGGGAAAACAGAGGCGGCTATAGAGACCGTCAGCAGCGCCGAGATAAATATTACCGCGCTGTCGGAGAAATATCTGTTGTAATGCAGGCTGTCGGCTTTTATCCGCTGCGCGGGAGAGCGGCTCCTGCTATTTTTTCGGTACTGCCTGTCCAAAACGGAAATATTCGCCACACCGCCCACCGCCAGCGAGGCGTTTGCCGAGGAGGCAAGCGAAACCGACCACAGCGCCGCAAGTCCCGCGATAAATATCCCCAATCGGGGAGTATATTCGGTGTGCTGCGCCAAAAAAGAGGGGATCACCATTACGGCGGAATATGTAAGTATCGCTTCGGGATTGAATCTATGGTGAGCGGAAACGGCGAAAATAAAGCCGAACAGCACGGACAGCACCAACAGCATCGGCATGGGATCGCTCATGCTCCTTTTCATGCTTGAAAGCAGGCTGTCTGCGTCTATCAGCTCGCCGTCAGCCACCTTGAGAATATGATAATAAAAGCTCTCCACGCTTTCCGACAGCCATTTCGGAGATAAAACCAACGCCGCGGCGGCGGTAAAAATAAAAACGTTCCTCCGTCTGAACAATCCGAACAGCACAAGAAAGACCGCGCATGACAGACCCGCAAACAGCGCGCACCAAAAGGCATACTCGTCGGCTTCAAGCATTTCCGCAAAGTAGTAGGCTCCGCAAAAACAGGTAATAAACGCCAAAAGAGCTTTTCCCGCAAAAAATCGCAAAAAGCCCCGATCCTTTTTAAAATATGGAAAATTGTAAATGGCAAAGTTGTCGTTTTTCTTTTTTCTCTGCTTCGTTTTTTCAGATCTCATTTATTCTCCGTAACCATTATTTTGCACCGTATATTTTACTTACGGCGGCGGGAAGCTCCGCGGCGACGTTCCACGGATCGAGCTCCGCGAGCCTGACGTTTCTTATGCTTCCCATATAATTGCTCACGCCCTTTTCCGTATCGCCCGCTATCAGAATAAGCACGTCGGAAAAAACGGACAGCTCCTCCGCCAAGGCGGCGAGCGCCCTGTCCCCATGGTGGGTTATCAGAACGGCGGTGCCCTTGACCCCGATGTTATCTGTAAAATGCTTTTTGCATTCAGTGTAAAAGCTCGGCTCGTCTCCGCAGGAGCTTACCGTCGCGGCAAGAAGAGCCGCCTTGTACAAGTGGCTCATATGCTCGACGGGGATATTCTCCGTTTTTTGCCCCTCGCTGTCGTAAAAGGATATCAGACTTTTACAGTCGTTTTTCAAATTATACAGCGCAACGGCGAGAGCCGCCTCCAGTACTGCGTCGGTATGAGCCGCTCTTTCCTTTTCCGAGGAGCCGCAGTCGGTCATATCGCACACGATGACCGACTGGGAGGAAAGGTTTTCGGCGTTTTGCCACACCATGTAATCCTCCTGCTTGGAGGAAAGCTTCCAGTGAATGTTTCTTATGTCGTCCCCCTCCGCGTATTTGCGGGTGAAGCTGCGCTCGCCCTTGGAGGAATTTATGGCGCGGTTTTCGTTTTCCTCGTCGCTTGCCGCAAAATATCCGCTGTCCGCGGCTGCGTCTATGATACGGGGGGTGACCGTTATTTTTTTATGCATATCCAGCTTTTTTTTAAGCTTGAATATCTTGAAATAGTCGTAAAAAAAAGCGGCGTCAAAGGAAATATCGTATTCTCCCCTGTACTCCGCCGTATAGGTCAGATTAAGATTTTTCATCTGAAAGGGAGAAAGGGAAAAGATCAGTCTCGCGTCCTTTTTTTCCGACAGCCCCGGCATAGAAGCGCTGATATAGGTGGACGAGGAAGGGAAAACAAAGTTGTTTTTTATAAAAACCCGAACCTTTAGCGTCTTGGTCTTCTCTATCATTTCCGCGCTTGTATCGAAGCTGACCGAAAAGGCCGTTTTTGCGATAAAGGTCAGTATAAGCGATATTATCGGAAGAATGAGGACGGTTATCAGTATCACCGACGACAAATGTCCCGCGTACGCCTGGGAAAACACTGCCGCCGCCGCCAGCACCGCAATGTAAGCAAAACGGTAGACCGCCATTTTACGCCCGTTCCTTTCCGAAAGGATACATGATCCCGTTTCTTACCTCTTTTATAACATCGTCCGAGGTCGCGCCCTTGATCTTGGCGTCCTGCTTAAGATGTATCCTGTGGCGCAGCACATAGGGTATCATAATGCTTACGTCCTCCGGGGTAACGTAGGTCCTGCCGTTTACCAGCGCCAGCGCCTGAGCGCATCTCATAAGCGCCAGCGACGCTCTCGGGCTGGCGCCCAGCAGCACCGCGGGGTGCGTTCGCGTAGCCGAAACGAAGCTCACTATGTACTGCCCTATGGAAACGTCCACGTTCACCTGCCCCGTAAGCTCTGAAAACTGCTCCAGCTCCTCCGCCGTACAAACGGGGCGAACGTCGTCCATAGGCTCGCTGCCGCTTCTGTTTGTAAGTATTTCAAGCTCCTGCTCCACCGTAGGGTAGCCCATGGTTATTTTCATCATAAAACGGTCAAGCTGAGCCTCGGGCAGAGGAAAGGTCCCCACAAAGCCCAGCTCGTTTTGTGTGGCGATCACCATAAAGGGGCGGGGAAGACGGTAGGTGGTACCGTCAACCGTGACGTTCCTTTCCTCCATCGCCTCCAAAAGCGCCGACTGCGTCTTGGGCGAGGTGCGGTTTATTTCGTCCGCCAGGAGTATGTTGGTCATGGACATGCCGGGTCTGAACTCAAAGCGGTTTGTTTCTTTATTGAAAAGATTGAAGCCTGTGATATCCGAAGCGGTAACGTCGGGGGTGAACTGCGCTCTTTTGAACTCCAAGCCCGTCGCCTTTCCGAGCGCGGTGGCAAGGGTGGTTTTCCCCGTGCCCGGCACGTCCTCGATAAGCACGTGCCCTCCCGCAAGCAGAGCCACCACAAGCAGCGTTATGGCGTTTTTCTTGCCTACGATGACCTTTTCTATTTCGTTTATCGTTTCGCTTAGCTTTCGGCTTACCTGACTGCTGCTGATTTCCATTGTTTGGTTTTCTCCGTTCATTATATTACAAAACATCATTTAGTTAATTATATCACACTTCTTTTATAAAATCAATATTATAATTAAAACTGTAAACAATTTGTAATATTTTATCAAGGCAGCTCGGTAAAGCAGCGATACCCTTTAGCCCATAAGCTTGACCATGACCGCCTTTTGCGCATGAAGCCTGTTTTCCGCCTCGTCAAATATTTCGGCGGCATGCTCCTCGAACACCTTGGCGGTGATCTCCTCCCCGCGGTGAGCGGGCAGGCAGTGCAAAACCAAGGCGTCGCCGTGAGCGGCGGCCATAACGTCGTCGTTTATCTGATATCCCTTAAAAGCGATCTTTCTCTTCTCCGCCTCGCTCTCCTGTCCCATGGACGCCCAAACGTCGGTAAACAGCACGTCGGCGTTCTTCGCCGCCTCCATGGGAACGCTTGTGAGCTTAAAGCAGGGGTACTGCTTCGCGAAGTCCAAAACGCTCTTGTCGGGACGATAGTCCTCGGGACAAGCAACGGAGACGTTCATTCCCGCTTTTAGGCAGCCCACGATAAGGGAGTTCGCCATGTTGTTGCCGTCTCCGATATAGCACATATTGAGCCCCTCAAGCCTGTTTTTGTATTCTCTTACGGTAAGAAGGTCGGCTAAAACCTGGCAGGGGTGACAGTAGTCGGTGAGTCCGTTTATAACGGGAATACTGCCGTATTCCGCAAGCTTTTCGACCTCCTCCTGCTTAAAGGTCCTTATCATAATGCCGTCAAGATATCTTGAAAGCACTCTCGCGGTGTCCTCAACGGGCTCGCCTCTGCCTATCTGCATTTCGCTCGAGGACAAAAACAGCGGATATCCGCCGAGCTGATACATTCCCGTTTCAAAGCTCACTCTTGTCCTGGTGGACGCCTTTTCAAATATCATACCGAGGGTCTTGCCCTTAAGGTGAGCATGGGGAATACCGTGCTTTTGCTCGTATTTGAGCTGATCCGCCAGGTTAAGTATCTCCGTTATCTCCTCTGCGGACAGGTCCGCCATCTTAAGTAAATGCTTCATTTATCGTATTTTCCTTTCTGTTTTTCCGAGTATCGAGCTCAGTATCTCCGTTCCCTTATCTATTTCCTCATAGGTTATTGTAAGCGGCGGCAAAAATCTCAGCTTATCCTTTGCGGTAAGCACCAGCAAGCCGTTTTCCAAAGCCGCCTGCGCCATATCCGACGCCTTTTTTTCCTTAAGCCGCGCCCCCAACATAAGCCCCATTCCGTCCACCGCGGCGATCTCGGGAATTTGGAGGAGCTTGTTTTTCAGATACTCGCCTTTTTCCTTGACCTGCTGCAAATGATCGCCGTTTTCGATATAGTCGAGAACCGCCTTTCCTCCCGCGCAGGCTATGGGATTGCCCCCGAATGTGGAGCCGTGAGTGCCCTTTCCCAAAACGCTCCTGCATTTTTCGTCCGCAAGGCATACGCCCATGGGAATACCCCCTGCGATCCCCTTGGCAAGGGTGGTGATATTCGCCCTGTGTCCGAAGCTCTGCCCCGCAAGGAACGTGCCCGTTCTGCCCACGCCCGTCTGGACCTCGTCCGCAGCGGTAAGCACGTCCTTTTCCCCGCACAGCTCGAATATTGCGTCCACAAACTCCCGATCCAACGGCACAACTCCGCCCTCGCCCTGAACGTACTCGAACATCACGGCGCAGACGGTATCGTCCAGCTTTGCCTTCAAGTCCTCGGTATTGTTGGCTTCAACATATCTGAAGCCCTCAACAAAGGGGAAAAAATAATCGTGGAACGTGTCCTGTCCCGTGGCGGAAAGGGTGCACAGCGTTCTGCCGTGAAAGCTGTTGACAAGAGTTATTATATTGTGTCTGCCCTTGCCGTATTTGTCAAAGCTGTATTTTCGCGCAAGCTTAATGGCGCACTCGTTGGCTTCCGCGCCGCTGTTGCCGAAAAATGCCGCCGAGTAGCCCGTTATGCGGTTGAGCCGCTCCGCGAAATCCGCCTGTATTTTCGTGTAATAATAGTTGGAGGTGTGCTGAATGGACCTTACCTGGCTGCATACCGCCTCCGCCCAGTCCTCGTTGCAGTACCCCAAGGAATTTGTTCCGATACCGCTGCCGAAATCTATATAGGTCTTCCCGTTTTCGTCCACGGCGGTCTCTCCCGAGCCCTTTTCCATTACTATCGGATATCTTCCGTAGGTCTGCATTATATTTTCGTCGAATTTTTCTATTGTGTTCATCTTTTCTCCGTTCCCCGACCGATCAGTTTACTATCATCGTCCCGGCTCCCTCGTTGGTAAGCAGCTCTATCAGTATGGAGTGAGGTATTCGCCCGTCTATTATATTGGCTTTGGGCACTCCGCGCCTTACCGCCTCGACGCAGCAGTCTATTTTCGGTATCATGCCGCCGCTGACTATACCCTGCTTTTTCAGATAGGGCACCTCGCTTACTCCCACGGAGTATATCAAGGTGTTTTCGTCGTCCTTGTCCTCCAAAAGCCCGACTGTATCGGTCATTAAAATGAGGTTTGCCGCTTTCACCTCGGCGGCTATCCTTGCGGCGGCGGTATCGGCGTTGATGTTGTAAACCTCGCCGTCCTTGCCCGAGGCTACCGTTGAAATAACGGGGATATAGCCCTTATCCAAAACGTCGTTTATGATCTGCGGATCGACCGCCGTTATTTCGCCTACCAATCCGAGGCTCTCGTCCCTCTGCCCGGCTTCTATCATATGACCGTCCAGCCCGCACAGCCCCACTGCCTTTCCCTTGTTTCGGTGAAGCAGGTCCACAAGGTCCTTGTTTACCTTTCCGCAAAGCACCATCTGAACTATATCCATGGTCTCCTTATCGGTATAGCGCAGACCGTTTACAAACCTGCTTTCCTTGCCCACTCTTGCGAGCATTGCGTTTATCTCGGGACCGCCGCCGTGAACCAGCACTATGCGTATCCCCACAAGGGAAAGCAGCACGATATCCGACATGACAGCATGCTTCAGCTCCGCGTTGGTCATAGCGTTCCCGCCGTATTTTACCACCACGGTCTTTCCCGCATACTGCTGTATATACGGCAGCGCGTCGCTCAGTATCGCGGCTCTGTCTTTTTTCATTTTCGTATTTTTCCTTTCGTTTTCCTAGCTTCTGTATTCCGCGTTGATCTTGACGTAATCGCAGGTAAGGTCGCAGCCCCACGCTACCGCGGGCACGTCCCCCGAATGTAAGTCGATAAGGATCATTACCTCGTCCTCGGAAAGTATCTTATAAGCCTCCTCCTCGGAAAAGTCAACGCCGAACCCGTTTTCACACACTCTTATCTGTCCCGCCGCCGAGGCGAAATCCACCGATACTTTTGTAACATCGTAATCCGCGTCGGCGTAGCCCATAGCGCAGAGAACGCGCCCCCAGTTGGCGTCCGCCGCCGAGACAGCCGCCTTTAAAAGCGAGCTTCCGACCACCGAAAGCGCTATCGCCTTTGCCGCTTCCTCGGTATCGGAGTTTTTTACAACGCAGGTAATGAGCTTTGTGGCTCCCTCTCCGTCGCGGGCGGTCTCCCGCGCAAGATTCATCATGACCGCGTGAAGAGCGTATGCAAATACGTTATAATCCTCGTTGAACTCGGTTATCTCCTCGTTTTCCGCATAGCCCGAGGAAAGAAGCGTCACCATATCGTTGGTGGAGGTGTCTCCGTCAACGCTTACCATATTGTAGGTAATGGCGTTTATCTGCTTCAAGGCTTGGTAAAGCATTTCCGAGGATATTTTAACGTCAGTGGTAATAAAAGCCAGCATAGTCGCCATATTGGGATTTATCATGCCGCTGCCCTTGCTCATGCCGCCCAAGCGGCAGGTCTTCCCGCCTAACATAAACTCCACGGCGAACTGCTTTTGCCGCGTGTCGGTGGTCATTATGGCGGTGCAGGCGTCGTTATATCCGTTGACGGACAAGGTCTCCGCAAGCTTAGGGATACATCTTTCAAAGGGCTCCAACGACATTTTCTGTCCGATAACCCCCGTTGAAGCCACTATCACGTCCTCCGCCGATATCCCCAGTGCCTTTGCGGTAAGCTCGCAGGCTCCCTCCGCTATCTCTATGCCGTTGGAGTTGCAGGTGTTGGCGTTGCCCGAATTTACTATGACCGCCTGAGCTCTTCCGTCGGCAAGATGCCTTTTTGTAACGTCGATCGGCGCGCCCTTGACCTTGTTTTGAGTATAGAGAGCCGCGGCGTTGCAGGGCTTATCACAGTATATCAACGCCATATCGTTTTTTTGAGAATTTGCCTTTATATGAGCGTTTATCCCGCTTGCGGAAAATCCCCTTGCGGCGCAGACCCCGCCCTCGATAAACGTACAGCCCTCAAATCCGTTATCGAAACGGACCGTTTCCTTATTTTCCATGTAGCAATTCCTTTCAGTCAATTAAAGCAGTCCCTTAGTCTCGTCGATCCCCATCATTATGTTAAGGCACTGCACCGCCGCTCCGCTGGCGCCCTTGCCCAAATTGTCCAGTCTTGACGAAAGAACGATCCTGTCCTCGCTGCCGTAAACGAATATTTCCATATTGTTTTTCCCGCTCAAGGTGTTGGCGGGCAAAAATCCGTCCGCCAGCTCCTCTCCGCCCATATAATCGTATACTCCGATAAAGGGCTGACCCTCGTAATGCTTTTTCAGCGCGGCGGCGATCTCATCGGGGGTATATCTTTTTTTCATAAGCCTTGGGAGCAGCGGCACCGTCACGACCATTCCGCTGTAATAATTGCATATCAGCGGCACAAAAACAGGCTTTTCCGAAAGCCCGCATATCTGCTGCATTTCGGGAAGATGCTTATGCTGCTGCGTCAGAGCGTACTGTCTCGGGCTGTTGAACTCATAGGGCTTATCCTTGCCCTCGTATACCGCTATCGCCTTTTTCCCCGCTCCGCTGTAGCCCGAGACCGCGTAACAGGTCACGGGATAGTCGGGAGCGATAAGTCCGTCGGCGACAAGCGGATAGACCAGCGATATGAAGCCGCCCGCGTAACAGCCCGGGACGGCGACCCGTTTTGAGTTTTTTATTCTCTCCCTGTGCGCCGCGGACAATTCGGGAAAGCCGTACGCCCAATCGGGATCGGTGCGGTGCGCGGTGGAGGCGTCTATTATCCTCACATCGGGATTTTCAGCCAGCGAGACCGCTTCCCTCGCCGCCGCGTCGGGAAGACATAAAAAAGTGAAGTCCGAGGAATTGATGAGCTTTTTTCTCTCCTCGGGGTCCTTTCTTTTGTCCTCGTCTGCGGTCAGTATTTCCAGATCGGTGCGATCCTTGAATCTTTCGGCTATTTTGAGCCCCGTGGTGCCCTCTCTGCCGTCAATGAAAATTTTGGTCAATCTATCTCCGCTCGCTTTCCGTTAACGCCTTGATCTCGGACAGTACGGGAGGCTTCTCCGCAATGGGGAATTTGGTGCAGGCGACGCCCGCCGCCGCGCTTGCGTATCTGACCGTGTCAAGATCGTTCATTTTATTGTACAGGGCGTATATCGCGCCCGCCTTAAAGCTGTCTCCCGCGCCCAAGGAAGAAACCGCGTCAACGGCGTAGGGCTTAAAATATTTGGGCGCTTCTCCCGCTCTGCCGTACATCAGCTCCTTTTCGCCGCGGGTAAATATCACGAGACCCTCGGTATTGGCGGTATACAGCCCGAACAGCTCTTCAAGGCTCTTATTCGGGTACCGCTCCCTCAGATATTGGTGAGATACCGCGTTTACGGCGCAGTGTCGGTGTATCGCGCTGTCATAGCCGCAGTCTATCGTGACGTAAGGCTTGCCGTATTTTACGCACAGCTCCGCCGACATATCGGGATAAAAATAGGGATCGATACCGCAGCATACGGCGTTTTTCACCGATTCCCCGTTCGGCTTTTCGTAAAACGGCTCCTTTCGGCTGTAATGTCTTTGCCACTCTCCGAAAGCTGTCCTTGTGCCACCGTCTATTATAACATAGTCAACGATACCGTCGAAATCCTCGTCCTTAAGCTCGCTCAGGTCCGCGCTTTTATCGGCAAAATATCCGCGTATGATATTGCGGTTCAAATTCCCTATATGCGTGCCGCCGAGCTTGACGGAGCAGCCTAAAGAGGTCAGAACGGCGGCAGCCGTTCCCGTTTCTCCGCCCACAAGGTGATGCTTTTCCTTTATCTCCCCGTAGCCGTCCGCCTCGGGGAATTTATCATACAAAAGAAAGCTGACAGTGGAGATTATTTGACCGTACATATAAATGCAGTCGCTCATATTATCGCTCCTCCGTGATATAGTGCGTCATAACGGTATGAACAGCATAAAAATCGCTGAGCGCCTTGCGAACGCTCTTTATCTGCTCTTTTACGCTTTCGGGGGAGGGACCGCCCTTAGAGCTTCTCGTATTTACGCAGGTATCGAGGTCGATAGCCTTGTATACGTCCTCCTCGAACAGCTCGCTCCCTTTTTTATAATCCTCCAAGGGCAAATGCTCCAGATCGGTGCCCCTCTCAATACAAAGAGCTACCAGCCCGCCCGTTATCTTATACGCGTCTCTGAACGCCATTCCCTTTTTGACAAGATAATCGGCGCAGTCGGTGGCGTTTATAAAGCCCTTAGCCGCCGCGATTCTCATATTCTCCTTATATACGGACATGGTTTTGAGCATCGGTATAAAGGTGGAAAGACAAAGCTTAACGTTATCGACCGCGTCGAATATCGCCTCCTTATCCTCCTGCATATCCTTGTTATAGGCTAAGGGCAGCCCCTTCATCATAGCGAGCAGCGCCATATTATCGCCGATAACGCGGGCGCATTTTCCCCTTACAAGCTCCGCTATGTCGGGGTTCTTCTTTTGGGGCATTATGCTGGAGCCCGTGGCAAAGGCGTCGTCAAGCTCGATAAACTTAAACTCCCAGCTGCACCACATTATTATTTCCTCCGAAAATCTCGAAAGATGCGTCATAATTAAGGATATCGCGCCTGCCAGCTCAATGCAGAAATCCCTGTCCGAAACGCCGTCGAGGGAATTTATCATAACGCGGTCGAAGCCCAAAAGCTCCTTAGTCATATCCCTGTCGATAGGATAAGTGGTACCCGCCAAGGCGCCGCTGCCCAAGGGACATTCGTTCATACGCTTTTTTGCGTCATTAAGCCTGCCCATATCTCTTAGTAGCATTTGAGCATACGCCATCAAATGGTGACCGAAGGTAATAGGCTGAGCCCGCTGTAAATGGGTATATCCCGGCATAACGGTATCGGCGTGCCTTTCGGCGGTATCGCACAGCACGTTTATCAGCTCCTCCGCCAGCGCCGATATTTCCGTTATTTCAAGGCGCAGATAAAGCCGAATATCCAAAGCCACCTGGTCGTTTCTCGAGCGGGCGGTGTGAAGCCTTTTTCCCACCTCTCCGAGCCTTTCGGTGAGAACGCTTTCGATAAACATATGGATATCCTCGGCGTTCATATCGAGCCGCAGCTTGCCCTCGTCTATCTCCCGAAGCACCTTTTCCAGCTCGTTGACCAGCGCCTCGCTGTCCTCCTCCGATATGATCCCGCATTTACCGAGCATTTTTGCGTGAGCTATGCTGCCCGTTATATCCTGCCTGTACATTCTGCCGTCAAAGGAGATAGAGGAGTTGAAAGCGTTTACCTTGCCGTCCACCTCCTTGGAAAATCTCCCCGCCCACATCACTGCCATAACATTAACCTCGCAAAAATTATTACTTGTTTCTCTCCGCGTCCAGGAGAGCCTTTACCTTGATAGGCAGACCGAACAGATTGATAAAGCCCGCGCTGTCCTTTTGGTCGTAAACGTCGTCCTCTCCGAAGGAAGCGAAGTCCTCGCTGTAAAGGGTATAAGGCGAGGTAACGCCCGCGTTGATAATATTGCCCTTGTACAGCTTCAGCTTGACCTCGCCCGTGCAGGTCTCCTGCGTCTTGTCAACAAACGCGTCCATAGCTTCTCTTAAAGGAGTGTACCACTGTCCGTTGTAGACCAGATCGGCATACTTCAAGGCAAGCCCCGCCTTGTAATGCTGAGTTTCCTTGTCAAGACAGATAGTTTCAAGCACCTCGTGAGCGTGATACAGGATCGTGCCGCCGGGGGTCTCGTAAACGCCTCTCGACTTCATTCCCACGAGCCTGTTCTCCACCACGTCGAACAAGCCTATGCCGTTTTCGCCGCCTATCTTGTTCAGCTTCTTTATGAGCGTTACTCCGTCCAGCCTTTCTCCGTCGAGAGCAACGGGTATTCCCTTTTCAAAGCTTATCGAAATATAAGTCGGCTTGTCGGGAGCCGATTCGGGCGATACGCCCAGCTCAAGGAAGCCCGGCTTGTTATACTGCGGTTCGTTGGCGGGGTCCTCTAAGTCGAGCCCCTCATGCGAAAGGTGCCACAGGTTCATATCCTTGGAATAATTGGTCTCTCTTGTGATTTTTATGGGCACGTTGTGAGCCTCGGCGTATTCTATCTCCTGCTCTCTCGATCTGATATCCCATATTCTCCAGGGCGCGATTATCCGAATATCGGGAGCCAAAGCCTTTATGGTAAGCTCAAAGCGCACCTGATCGTTGCCCTTGCCCGTGCAGCCGTGGCAGATAGCGTCGGCGTTTTCCTTTCTTGCTATCTCCACCAGTCTTTTCGCTATGGGAGGACGCGCGAAGGAGGTGCCCAAAAGATAACCCTCGTATTTTGCTCCCGCTTTTAAGGTGGGGAAAATAAAGTCGTTTACAAACTCGTCCTGAATGTCCTCTATATAAAGCTTCGCCGCCCCCGTTTTCTTGGCGCGCTCCTCAAGACCCTCGAGCTCCGCGTCCTGTCCCACGTTGCCCGCTGCGCAGATGACCTCGCAGCCGGGATAATTTTCATGCAGCCACGGAATGATTATCGAGGTGTCCAAGCCGCCCGAGTAAGCTAAAATAATTTTTTTGATTTCCTTTGCCATAATTAAAGTCCTTTCGTAAAACCTGTTTTTTCCTTTCCTTTCATTATACAGCTTTTTTTGGGATTGTCAAGTCTTTTTATTCAAAATATTGCATAATATTCACAAAATAATGAATATTTTATGAATATTTTTGAATTTACCGAATTTTTTTAAAAATTCGGTTGACTGTTTACCCGTTTCCCATTATAATAATAAGTGAATTTTCGACAATGAAAGGGACGATCAGATTGACCTTCCGAGATAAAATTGAGATACTGCTGAGAAGAAAAGGGTATAAGAAAACCGAATTTGCCGACAAATTGGGGATAACCTACCGCGCCCTCGCCAACTACCTTGCGGGCGCAAGAAGCCCAAGAGCCGCCATACTCAAAAAAATATGCGCGGAGCTGGAGGTGACTAAGGAATTTCTTCTCGACGACAAGCAAAGCCTTATCCTCGACAGCGAGGAAAGGTTTTTGCACAACGCCTCCGAGGAAAGCGAGGACATTGACAAGGCGCTGGCGCTGCTTAAGGACGCGGGCGGCATTTTCCGCGGCGAGGGCTTGGCGATGAAGGATAAGCAGTCGCTTTTCAGCTGCCTTTCGGAGATATATTTTGACGCGGTGAGCAATAAATAAGTACCGTATTTGTCAGAAAGGGAAATAGTATGGAGAATTGCGAGAAAATTGAGCTTTATGTTCAGCTTTGGGACTTATGTCAAACTATTCAAGAAGGCACTGCGTATATTATAAATTCTGACAATGTCGGCGAATCGGGGGGGGTAACACAGGATATATTCAGTGCTATTGACACATTGACAGACTGTTTACTTCAAGAAAACCTGCTGACTAATGAGCTATACAATATTTTAACCGATTTAAGAGTGGCGTTATACGCGCCTTTAATTGATTTTAATAATTTACGGCAATTATCGCAAAATCTTCTTGGTACATCACGCTATATAATCTGCAATGCGCTTATTACAGTGTTGGATAAAATTACAAATGTCACCAAACCGACCGCAGAAAAACTGTTTCACTTTTTAGACGGTGGTTTACAATCTTCTCATGTAGTCCAGCTTGCTCTTGATACCTGTGCGAAATGCGCTTTTTCCGCTCCTATGGAATCCTTTGAACTGACATTAAAAATTTTTGAACAATATCCAAATCTGCTGGCAAAAAAAGAATATCCCCACCCTGACTATGTTTACCGTCCTTCTCGGCAGCGTATATTTGAAAAGTGCCCCATTTGTGGAGGTGAAGGAAAAGCTTTTTACAGAGCGTTCTCGTATTTTATGAATGATTTCTCTTATCCGAATTTACCTGTAAAGCTGTGGATGAAGTGCAGGAACTGTAAAAATCTATACACGTTAAAATTTTCAGAGGATATTTTAACTCCGTCTGTGCTTAACGACAACGTCGCTCCAAATGCCAACAGATTATATGCCGCAGCAAGTGAAGTAAACACCTATCATCTCTATTTATGGTCCAATATTTTAAACAAGCTTAACTCTTATGTTAACTGTCAACGAAAAAACATATTGGAAGTTGGAATAGGAAAGGGAGAACTTCTGTCCGTAGCTTTG
The DNA here is from genome assembly GCA_023663265.1 of Bacteroides sp. Taxonomy (GTDB): domain Bacteria; phylum Bacillota; class Clostridia; order Oscillospirales; family Ruminococcaceae; genus Ruminiclostridium_E. Next base: position 18,930 of record JAMPHV010000013.1, on the reverse strand, counting down.
GAAATGGGCTACCAAGTTGACGCGGTAGAGATTATGAAAAATCAAGCGCAAAGTATTAGCGATATTTTGGGCATTTCGATTTGGAACGGCGACTTTTTAAATTATCACACCGCCAAAACCTACTCAATAATTATTATGGGCGATGTTATAGAGCATATTATAGATCCGACCGAAGCTTTACGCAATGCACACCGTCTTTTAGATGATAACGGTATTCTGTGGCTTTCTACCCCGAACTATGAAAGTGCATTTACCAAGATGGCAAAATTTAAAGACCCAATGTGGCTTGAGCCGTATCATATAACATATTTTTCCTACAGCGGTTTGGAAGCGCTGATAAAGCAATGCGGTTTTGAAGTGATAGAGTATAGTGTAAGCAATCGCTATAACGGTTCAATGGAGTTAATTATAAAAAAAGCTTAGTCATGAGTTTAAATGGCTGTAAAAAACGACCTGTCGGAGACGGGTCGTTTTTTTGTCATAATAATTGACAATTAAGGTGTCGGCTTTGCCGACGAATCTTTGATTTTTGCGGTACAAATTTATAAGCTTAATGTTAGTGTGAGCATAAATTTAAATTAAGCGGAGGAGCCGCTCCGTAATTATCAATTATCAATTATCAATTATCAATTATCAATTTTTTACAGCCTCACCAGCACCACATCATAATCATAAGGCGAAACGTGAAGCTTTCCGCAGGTCCTTTCGCTCTCATGTCTTACGATCTTAAAGCTCTTGCAGCTTCCCACAGTTTCGTGGAGCAAAAAGTTTCTTGCCTTATGAGACTTGTTCAGATAGATCACTGCCGCCTCGCCCGCCTCTTCGTCCTCGCGCTTGAACACGCAGCAGTCGGGCGTGACCTCAATAAACCTCATGGTTCCCTTGGCGAACGCCCTGCTCGAAGCGCGGATACGTCCGAGCTCGGCGGTAAAGGCGATAAGTCCCTTGTCCTCCTCGCCCCACGGATAGGTGCGCCTGTTAAAGGGGTCCTTGTAGCCCTCCTGTCCCGCCTCGTCCGCGTAATAAACACAGGGCACGCCCGGCAGGAAAAATTGCAGCACCATGGCGCATTTCAGCAGAGCAGTCCCGTAAACATACTGCTGAGGCGACAGCTTGTGCTCGGACTGCCAACGTCTGTCGTTCCAGCCGATATCGTCGCCCGCAAGTCTTGTGATAGCCCTTTCGGTATCGTGAGTGGAAAGAAAGTTCATCAGAATATCGACGCAGGGCTTGGGGTAGTGCTCAATAATGGTCATGATACCGTCCTTAAAGGGAACGGGGTCGGCGTACTTGACATAGTTCAGTATGCACTCTCTAAAAGGATAGTTCATAACGCTGTCAAGCTGCTTTCCGTTAAGATAGCGGCGGCGCACTCCGTAGCTTTCCTTGTTCGACGCGTCCTCCCACACCTCGCCGAATATTACCTTATCGTCGCCCATTTTCTTGACGGCGATCCTTAAATTGTCGATAAACTCGTCGGGCAGCTCGTCCGCAACGTCCAAACGCCAGCCTGCCGCTCCCGCCTTTATCCATTTCTGCAATATCCCGCCGTCGCCGCAGATATACTCGGTATAAGAGGGATCGTTTTCGTTTACGTTGGGCAGATTGGTAAAGCCCCACCAGCTTTCGTAGGTGTTGGGGTAATTGATAAAGCTGTACCATGCGCGGTAGGGGCTTTCGGGGTCTCTGAACGCGCCTGCGCGGTCTCCGTATCTGCCGAACTTGTTGAAGTATACCGAATCCGCTCCCGTATGGCTGAACACGCCGTCAAGTATTATCTTGATACCCATTTCGTCCGCTTTTTGACAAAGCTCGGTAAATTCCCGCTCCGTCCCCATCAGCATATCTATTCTTTCATAGCAGGCGGTGCTGTAGCGGTGGTTTTCGTGGGATTCAAAAATAGGGTTAAAATATATGCAGGTAACGCCCAATTCTTTTAAATAAGGCAGCTTCTCCAGAACTCCCTTCAGGTTTCCCCCGAAATAGTCGCTGTTGGTGACTACGCCTCTGTCGTTGGGCTGCCACACAGGCATATCGTTCCAGTTGATGTGGATTTGCCTGTCTACGGGCGTTTGCGGCTCGTTTTCGGGATCGGGAACGCCCTTTGCGAATCGGTCGGGGAATATCTGATACATCACTCCGCCCTTTAGCCATTCGGGAGTGGTCATGCCCTCGTCGTAAACGGTTAGCTGAAACAGCTCACCGTCGTCAAAGCCGCCGAGAGAAGCGCCCTGGCGTTTTATGTAGCGGCGTCCGCAGTTTCCCGTCAATACAAAATAGTAATGGTGCAAGCCCGTATGCTCGGGAGTATAAGAGCCTCTTAAAACATAAAATCTTTCGCCGTTTTTTTCCTTTATCCCCTCGTTTTCAAGCGCGGAGTACCTTTCCTTAAAGCCCGGACGGAAGATGACCACCGAGCACTCGGTAATATGGTGATCTATGGGAATATTCAGGCAAAAGGTGATCTTGGTGTTCCTTTCCACCGCGCCGAAGGGCGATTTATAACAGGTATCGAAGCAGTCAAAAACAGGTATGCTCATTTTACCGACCTTTCTCTATAATATCACCAATATCCCCGCACAAAAAACCTTTGTGCGGGGATAAAAGCTTAATCAAATAAGGTTCCAAATAGTCTTCGCGTAATCCATAACGGCTCTGTCGGCAGAGAACACGCCCGCTCCCGCAATATTCATCAGAGACATTTTGTTCCAGCCGAGTACGTTCTTGTAGGCTTCGGAAGCCTTTTTCTGCGCCTCGCGGTAGCTGTCGAAGTCCGCCAGCGCCATATACTGGTCGGTAAAGCGGAGGGAATTTGCCACCTCATCGAACTTGGCGCCGTTGATGCCGCTGTACATTCTGTTGACAGCGCCCGCTATAACGTTGTTGCCCGTATAATATCCCTCGGGAAGATATCCGTTGGCTTTCATAACATCGACCTCTCCCGCGTTCATGCCGAAGATGAAGATGTTGTCCCTGCCTACCTGCTCGCAGATCTCAACGTTGGCTCCGTCATAGGTGCCCATGGTAACGGCGCCGTTGAGCATCAGCTTCATATTGCCCGTGCCCGAAGCCTCGGTGCCTGCAAGAGATATCTGCTCGGATATCTCGCTGGCGGGCATCAGAATCTCGGAAAGAGTAACGCGGTAGTCCTCAAGGAACACAACGCTTAACTTGTCGCTGATCTTGGGATTTTGCTTTATCTCCTCGCCGAGGCACCATATCATCTTGATTATCTGCTTTGCCATATAGTAGCCGGGAGCCGCCTTTGAAGCAAAGATATAGGTCTTGGGAACAAAGTCCGCGTCGGGATTTTCCAGCAGATAGTTGTAATCCGCGATTATATTCATGGCGTTGAGCTGCTGACGCTTATATTCGTGAAGACGCTTTACCTGCACGTCGAAAATGCTGTCAACGTTAAGCTTCCTGCCCGTGGTCTTCTGAACGTAGTTGGCAAAAGCGACCTTGTTTTCGCGCTTTATCTCCGCCAATTTTTTCAGCACGCTTTCGTCCTTTCTGAAAAGACGGAGATGCTCCAGCTCGGAGGCGTTTTTCTTGAATCCGTCCCCTATGCACTGGGAAAGCAGATCGGTCAGACCCTTATTGGACTGCAAAAGCCACCTTCTGTAAGCGATACCGTTGGTGACGTTCTTGAACTTAACGGGCTTATCGTCGTATTCGTCCTTGAACACGCTTTCCTTGATGATCTCGCTGTGGAGCTTTGAAACGCCGTTTACGGAATGGCAGGCGTCAACGCAAAGATTAGCCATCTTTATTTGGCTGTTGCTCACTATCGACATTCTCGCCACCTTGCCGTCGTCGCCCAAGCGGTTGCTCAAGCCCTCGCAGTAGCGGCGGTTTATCTCGCAGATAATGGTATAGATTCGGGGAAGGATATTTCTGAGCATATTCTCGTCCCATTTTTCAAGCGCCTCCGCCATTACCGTATGGTTGGTGTAAGCAAAGGTGTTGGTAACGATATGCCAGGATTTTGCCCAGCTGTAGCCGCACTCGTCGAGCATGATCCTCATAAGCTCGGGGATAGCGAGAGTGGGGTGAGTATCGTTTACGTGAATGGCGACCTTTTCGTGAAGATTGTCCAAGGTGCCGTAAATGTTCATATGGCGCATTACTATATCGCCTATAGAGGCGGCGCACATAAAGTACTGCTGACGAAGTCTCAGCGCCTTGCCGTCCAAATGGTTGTCGTTGGGGTACAGCACCTTTGTAAGAGAGTGAGCAATATTGTTGGCGCCTAACGCCTCGCCGTAGTTGCCCTTGTTGAACGCGCCCATGTCGAAGCTCATGCCCTGCGCGCTCCACAAACGGAGCTTTGAAACGCCCTCGCTGTCGTAGCCGCTTACGTACATATCATAGGGGACCGCGTTGACGGTGGTGTAGTTTACGTGGTTTACCGAATGGTAATTATCCGCCCAGCTTTCCTGTATCTCTCCGTCAAAGTGTACCTGAATGGCTTGATCGGGCACCTCCGCCAGCCACACTCCGCCTCCGGGCAGCCAGTTGTCGGGAAGCTCGGTCTGCCAGCCGTCAAGTATCTGCTGCTTGAATATTCCGTATTCGTAAAGAATGGAATATCCCGTTGCGGGGAGCCCGCAGGTAGCGAGACCGTCCATATAGCAAGCCGCAAGACGTCCGAGACCGCCGTTTCCGAGACCCGCGTCGGGCTCCTCCTCGTAAATGCTGTCGATCTTTACGTTGAAGGCCTCCTGCAAAGCCTTTGCGACCTCCTCGTTCATGCCCAAGTTATACAGGCTGGTTTTTAAGGAGCGTCCCATAAGAAATTCCATGGAGATGTAATACACCTGCTTTTTCCCTTGGGAGTTGCATTTCGTCATAAATCTGTGACGCTTCTCCTTAAGGTGGTTGACCACGATCTTGGACAGCGCCTTGTAGATCTGTGTATTTGTCGCTTCCTTTGGGGAGGTCCTGAAATCGAACTCCAGAATCCCCTTGATTTGTCTGATTATTTCTTCAGATGAATACGGTGATGTCATAGCATTCTTCCTCGCGCAAAAAAATTGTTTTTACTATTACCTTAATTATACCTCAAACCGAAAAAAATATCAAGTGCACTAAGAGTTAAATGTCAAATTTAGGCGCGTATAACGGAATTTTTGTGCATATGCGACAAATTTTCGTTAAATTTAACATTAAGATTTACTTAGCAATTGCCTAAATTAAGTAAAAATCATTTTTTAATTTTCAGTATTTTTCTGACCTCGTTAACGACGGAGATCAAGGAGACGATAAGAAGCTTGTCGTTGCTCAAAAGCTTGGTCCTGCCTCTCGGGATTATAAGCTCCTCTCCCCTTGTGATGCTTATGATGTTGCAGCCGTCGGGCAGCTTTATATCCACTATCATTTTCCCGTCGTAAACGAAATTTTCGGGAATGATCACCTCAAACACGGCGGTTTTTCCGTTGATGGGCATAAGCTCCTTTATCCTGCTGTTGTCCACCTCCCGCTCCATTTGCTTGATGATGTTGTCGGTGCCCGATATGGCTATATCCACGCCCAAAAAGCGCATCGTGTCGATATTCTTGGGGTTGTTGACCTTGGCTATGGTCTTTTTCACGTCAAAAAGCTTTTTCGCCATCTGGCAGATCACCAGGTTGACCTCGTCCTCGCCCGTTACCGCGATCACCGAGTCGCATCTGTCCGCTCCCGCCTTTTTCAGCGCCTTGACAGTGGAGCCGTCGCCCAAGACGACCGTCGCGTCGAGGGTGTTGGCGAAATACTGGCATACGCTTTTTTCCTTTTCTATCAAGGAAACGTCGTAATTCCTTTCGAGCAGCGCCTTGGCAAGGTAATATCCTACCTTTCCCGCTCCTATTATGATCGATTTCATTGCAAAGCTAACCGCCGACTAATCAACTACCTTTGAAAAGATCAGCGTATCCCCCTCTCTGAGAAGTATGTTGTAATTGCTAACAAGCGTAAACTTTCCGCCTTGGTTTATAATGGCGTAAAGCACCTCGTTTTCTTCAAACTGTATATCCAGCGCCTTTAGACCTATGTATTCCCTCGGGATCGGCATTGTGTAGAATTTCACCTTGTGGTTGCCGAACTGGAGCCAATTCTGCTCCTGATAGCCGTCGATCGCCGATATGGCGGCGTCGAGGGTGAGCAGCGTAGAGCAAATGGAATTTAAGCCGTTCATCTGAAAGACCCCCTCCTTTTCGGGGTCCTCTATTCCCGCCAGCACCTTCGGGACCTTGTATATTTCCTTGGCGATCTGTGCCACCATTATGTTTTCGTTGTCATTGTCGGTAACGGCGCAGACCACGTCGCAGGACTCTATCCCCGCCGCCTCCAGATCGTCGTTGTCGATGGGAACTCCCGTAGAGGTAAGTCCCGTAAAGCTGTCGTCAAGTCTTTCAAAGGATTCGCTCCTTTTGTCCATGACCGCCACATCGTGTCCATGCTCCAGCATCGCCGAAGCCAGCGCGGCGCCTAATCTGCCGCAGCCTACTATTAAAATGTTCACTTTGGGTATTGCCTTTCTTTTTTATTCTCTGCTTTACACAGTCAAAAATTCAATTCTTCGCCTGTCTGCAAATACTGTAACTGATTTCCCAGCTTGACCTTAAGCTCCTCGTAGCCCTTAAGACCCGTGCAGTGGCAGGTGTAGATCGCTCCCACATTGAGCTCCTTTATCTCCTCCGCAAGCCGGTCGATATAAGCGCCGTCCACCGTCAGCTTTTTTGCGTTGTCCCCCATGAAATGCAGTCCCGTCAATATTGCCAGAACGGGAACGCTGCCCCAATTCTTATACACCGTTTTTATCATATTGGGAAGCCCGCAGTGAGAGCAGCCGCCCAGTATCACGCAGCCCCTTTTCCTGTTTTCAAACGGGAAAACCACGCCGAAGCACTCATGCTCCATCTCGTCGTTTTCGTACTCCGAGCCGTTTTTCAGCTTGTAATTTTTATCGGAGACATAGAAGTTTTTATCTCCGATCTCGTCCCGTAAAAGAAAAAAGCCCTCGTTGACCTGCTGAAAGCTGTTAAACAAAATAAAATTTTCCCTGTGCTTTTTTATTTTTTCGGACAGATCGCCCATAGGCGAAGCCAACAGCCCTTTTTTGCGATAAGGCAGGCAATCCGCCGCTTTCAAAGCGAATATCTTCATTTTGGGATTTATCTGGAGCAGATTTTCGATCCCTCCCGTATAAGAAAAATGATTGTGAGGGATCACCGCCGAGGCGATATTCTCGGGGAAAAGCTTCATTCGTTTGGCGTTGTTTATAAGCTTTGTACTGCTCCCCGTTCCGAAAAGGCAGCTGTTTTCGCCGGCTTCAACGTAAACCGACATTCCATGTTCCACCAAAAGCTTTTGCGAAACGGCGGTATTTTCTATCAGCATTACAATACGCATTGGCTTCTCCTTTGTTTTTTTCGGAATCACCTGTGTTATCGCATTACATTATATCACAATTTTCCGCCGAAAGCAATATCGGAGAAGGAAATTTTTTCTCCTGCCCAAAAGCCGCGGCAAAGCATTTTAAATTTATTCCTACCGATTTTTTAAAAATTTTTATAATTTTTTCAAAAAAGGTATTGACAACTTAAGAAAAAGTTGATATAATATAAAAGCTGTAAATGCACAAGCGCATACCCTATATGCGGAGGTGGCGGAATGGCAGACGCGCTACTTTGAGGGGGTAGTGGGAGTATTCTCGTGTGGGTTCAAGTCCCATTCTCCGCACCAACGTAGCGTTGGATCATATGATCCAACGCTTGTTTTATAATGATCGGTATCCGTTGACAATACCCTCTGTGACACTGTTAAAACGTCGTATACAAAATCATTGCAGTTTTATGCACAAAGAATCCCCCAATAAGCCTTCAACCCGCCGAAGCGGGCTGATACAATGCAGACGTATCGAAGTGGTCATAACGAGAACGACTCGAAATGTTGCGAGTCGATTTGAGGATTGGGTGCTGAGAACGCTTGGTGTGAGCGGGTTTGCTGAGTTTTTGAGTGTTGAATTTTTTGCGAGTTCTAAGAGTAATTCTAAGGAAAAACCGAATAGGTGTTCATCTCACGAAGGTGAGTTGACATATATGCAGACGTATCGAAGTGGTCATAACGAGAACGACTCGAAATCGTTTGTACTGTGAAAAGTACCGTGGGTTCGAATCCCACCGTCTGCGCCAAAATCTTAAAAAACCGCATTACAAAGCCTTTTACGGGCTGTGTGATGCGGTTTTGTTTTATGGGGTAACATTTTGTTACGGCATACTTGACTGGCGATTTGGTGTTTGAGGTGTGTGGTGAATTGAAAGGCCGCCCTGTTTTGGGGCGATACTTATTAAGACCTATATGGCAGGCTATGAAACTGAACAGGCAGATACTTCGCAAGAGATAACTGCCCGTTTAATCATATGTATGGATATGTCTATTTGTAGAACCCATTCTCATCAGGCACACCAAAGCAGCTATGGCAAACATAATGATTTGGAACTTTGCATATGCCTGCAGAGGATAACTTTAACTCTCGTGTGATAAACGGAAATATTCTACAATGGCTTATCATTAAAAGTCCAATTTTCGGATTATCTCGGATCACTTTATTAATGAGATTGCTTGTATGCCTTGCATTAACATAATCAAGATTGTTCAGCGGCTCATCAACAATAAGCAAATCAGTGTTTGGACGTGTGGCAATAACAGAAAACACTGATAACAGCCTCTGTTCACCGCCGCTGAATTTACTCGGCTTGGACTTAGCATTGAAAATACGGCTATTGTCACTTCGTCTGGGTAACCACTCATCAATAAGGTCATTGACTTCTGAGTAGCTCATATCTCTGCCGGAATGAGCTTCTCCGCTGTTGCTGATAATATCTCTGACCTGAACTCGTCCCATTTCGGAGTATTCATCCTTTTGCGGGATATAGGCTGTGATTGACCGAAAGCGTTGGATTTCCTCATCGCTCAATGCGAGAACATCTCCAAATGCATAATGAGTGATCTCCCCGCCTATCTTCTTGTTCTCGGTTTCCAAGTGCATAATGCTTTTTAATATCGAGCTTTTACCAATACCATTTTCGCCTGATAACAGGACTGCCTCACCCTGCCCCACATCAAAGGAAACATTTTGTATTAAAATGCGCTGCTTTATTTGTATTGATAGGTTCTTAACACTAAGTACATTGCTCATTGCTATTTCCTCCATAGCCGTTTGTTCAATATTGCCGATGTTATGAATAATGTGATAAGTTCAATGAATGGCATAATCATCATAAGCAATATTTTTGTCGCTGAAAGTTCCACAAGTAGGAAAACACTGCTTGACAGAATCAATGTGCCTACAATTGATATTATTCCACAGCCATAAACAAGCCTGAAATACGATCGATTTAGCCGCTTCTTCTCAAATCCCAGCATTATGAGCCTTCTGAAATTATGTGATATGTATTTAGTGAGCAGACCAACCAACAAAATTGTGAGCATAACAGAAATAGTGCAGAATAACGCTAAATATGGTGTTATACTTAAAAAAGTATCACTTATCTCATCTTCTCGATAGACTATGTTTTCCGGTGTATCCGAGCATTTGGCAGACAGCTCATCAATAGATTTTTTTGTAAAGACAAGGCTGTTGTGAGTGATATTATCGACATACTGTTCATCATAACCCATAATAATGATTCCGCTGCTGTGCCCCTTACTTTTGACAGTCCTTACATATACTGCTTCAGAGAGTATCTGCTCGATTATGTACTCACAAACAACACCGTTTACAATGTGCTTTGAAAATAGCTTGTCTCCTAAACGCAGATTATACGTCTTGGCTAAATTTTTTGAAACAGCAATACCATTGGTATTGAGAGTATTTGCGTTCCAATAAATCATATCAGTATATTGGGTATCAGGTGATTGCATAACAATATCGGCATTTAGGCTTGTTTCAGCATCAGCTGATACCGCAAAATCTATGCCTGCATTGAATTGATAATAGTCGTTTTCACGGACAGGTTCTTGCGTAGTTGCAGAGTAATCATAGTCTGATCGTAAAAGAGCATTCAGCTGTGCGCATTCCTTATTTACGGATATTATCAAAAATAGATTCAAAAGAAACGAGGCTATAGAAAAAAGCAAAAACACAATGGCTATTTTCCACGACTCTATATAAAATGCTATATGGTTCTTCTTCAAGATCGTATCCTTACCTCGCCTATCCTTGTTCAAATTTTAGTGCTTTTCTTCTCTTTTTGGCTGATTCTCTTAACAATAGCAAGATTCATCATAAGACTGATTATTTCCGATATCAATACTGATGCCGGAATAATATCAACTTCCATGCTGATCGCTGTCTTTGGAATATAATCAGCTGAGAAATTGATATTATACAGCATCACTCCTGCATAAGCAACAGCAAAGAACAACAACTCGCAAATAAATGCTTTGATGTAATATGGCTTGATACTCTGTCCTTTCGGTATGCAATGCTTAGTAAAATATCCTTTTTCAGAACCTCGTTTTGACATTACAACATTAAATGCTATTACGATGATAGCCGATAAAGCAGCTCCTGTCCAAACCATTAGAGGACTGGTCTTTTTATCAAGGCTATTCTCCATCACTCGAAAATCAGTTATTTCATTTGCATAGCTTGATGACATAATCGCATCGTAGTGGATTTGATACTGCTCTTCACTATCAAACTGTTCACGAGATTTCAATCTGCCGAGAGGTCTGTAGTCTGTAGTCAAATAGGATCGACAAGTGTTATAATCGCTTGCAGATATATACATTCCCGAATAACCGTTGTTTTGGGCGTTCTGTACGATTGAGTCTTTCTGTTCGGCACTAAGCTGTGCTAAAATCGCCCCGCCATTATAAATGCTATTGGTTTCATATATAGCATATATTACGTATTCTACAGTTGTATCAGCGATAGAGAAAGATACCGCATCGCCTATATCTGATAATGTATCCTTGCAAAACTGCCAGTCAACAAGTATGGGATTATCATACTCGGTATCCGCTTGCTTGATAATACGATTGTTGTTATACATCGTAATATCAACATTCTGAAACTGATCGCTTAATAAAACGGTTGTAGTGCGTGAATTACTGCCTACATTTACCGATGTTTTAGTAAGAAAGAACGGAAACAGTTTGTCAACACCGTAATTTCCCGAAAGTTCGTTGATCTGACCAAAAGACGGTTCAGGAGCAATAAAGTCAATACTTGAGTTTTTATATACGCTCTGCGAATTATAATTATTTGCCTGTTGAGAAATGAATGGGAATACGAATAACAGGACTGTTATCAAGGCAATGGCAATACTCAAAATGAGTGAAAATAACGATCTGTGACGAATCCAATAGCCTGTCATTCCTCTTCCTCCGATTTGTCCTCATCCGGTTCAACAAAAATCAGCGTACTTTGCTTATCATAAGATGAGTCAACATTATCATCAAAAACAAGCGTCATCGGGACTTCCCCTACTGCATTAGGCACAAACTGGATAACGCACTCCTGCTCTATAGCATCCTCTGAAGCATTGGCGGTAAACTCATAAGTTGTCTGGTTATTTACTGCATCATAATTCGGTGTTATAATCTGCCCATCCATATATTTGGCATCAACATTCTGAATATTCGGTATCGTAAGTACAACCTTAACCTGAGATGTTTTCTTCTCGTTTGATGTAACCTTGAATTTAACCTTCATATATACAGTATCACCTATTGCATACTCCTTAGTGCCGTCACCGTAAGTATGCCCTTTATCACTGCTGTAGAAAAAATCCGAAGCAGCCAAATAGGTTGTTTCTCCACATCCGGTCAATGATCCCACGGCAAGTACAGCAGCGAGAAAGGCTGCAAGTGTTCTTTTCGCTCTTTTCATCATATAAACTCCTTTTCACTGGTTTGGCATATTGCCTATATTTAAAGAATGATGTCCTGAATGCCTACTGTTATTTCTCCGTCCGAGGAGAAAACTACCGCTAATCCATGTTCCAAGTCATAGCGATATTTGCACATCAAGGCTACTCGATGATGTTTTTTATCACGCTTTACAAAGATGCGTTCCGGCTTGATATAGCTGAAAATGTTATTCTTTTTGCTGTTTTTCTCATCTTTCATTACCTGCTCTTTACAGAACGTTTCAACGCAACCCTTGGAATTTGCGATCCATTCTAAATGGGCAGAAAAATGGCTCACCGCATTGATCTGTTCTTCGGTAACGGTTTCACCCTCATAACAATCGTATTCAATAGGAAGGGAAAATTCTCGTCCCCAAATGTTGATCTCTAATGACTCAATCAAAATCAGTCTCTCCTTCCTGACCTATCATAGCGTTATATTCTGCAACACCGCCATAGTGGGTAAATGTTTGATTTATTTCAGACGGAACTAATTGCATATATTCCATATTGCTCATTTCGTGCCATGTAAGATTATTGCTTTTGCGATATGCTTCCACATCTCGAGCTGCCCATGATTTACCATTATGTTTTATCTTAGTCCAATACTCTGCAAGAACCTTATCTGCCTGACTAAAATTATTTAATCTGCTATTGGTCATATTTGAAATTTTAACTTGTGCTTCTTGGAATGGAGAAAAGTCGGGAACAGCATTTTTATATGTAATCTGCAAGATTTTTGTTCCGTCTGAACGAACTATAGGTTCGTCAAGTATAAAGTCAGATTCTCCTCTTTCTCCGCTCCATTTACCGCCATTCCCTTCCTTTGGCGTCTGCATCAAACGAGCATTATATTTAGTATAGGGTGTATTATATTTCTGATAGAAATCGTATCCCTTAGCACCGCCGTGGACAGTGCCGATAATAGCGCCCCACATATAGCCGTCTGCTGCATTCTCGATGGCTTTTTCCGCTGCGGATACTCCTACCTTATCCCAATCAACATTATTCCAATCAATATCGGCTGCCTCAGTGGATGTGAAAGTTTTGACTGCATCATATCCTGCTTTGACAGTTCCGGCTGTTGCAGCTAATGTTGCTATTCCTGCAATTACCAGCTTGATTCCTGCCGCCGCTGTAATGGTCGTGCTTCCGCCCGATGGAACAACAGCCACTAAGGAAATAATTGAAAGAAGCAGACCGGCTGTTGCAGCTGCGAATGCAATAATAGCTGATTTTCGCCCTGTTTCATCTAATTCATTTGCTGCACCTGTTAATCCGCCAAATAAAGTGCCAAACGCTGCGCCGGTTCCGGAAAATTTTAGTGATTCATCAGCTGCGGCTGCCACAGCACTCGCAATAGGATCAGGCAGTCCTGCTTTTTTCAAGACTACAATTGTAACAATCACACCTGTTCCGATTGCAATCTTTGTCAAAACAGACTTGATATTGATATCATCTCCAAAAAGGTGTGCAGTTTGGCTGTTTTCCGAAAAATCATCTATATTTTCTTGAGGAACATATATTGTCTTACAACACATTACCTCGGTAATGGTTTCTTCCTCAAGCAGAAGTTCAGATATTTTATTCTCTGCGATGACAATTTCCTCTAAATATATTTCGCTGGTAATAAACTCGTGGAGTTCAGTTTCCGTAATGACATTTTCGACTTCAACATTTTCCGTAACAATTTGTGGATTGGCATCGGATAGCGTTGGAGTAGGCGGTGTGTTTGAACAGCCAACTGTCATAAGTAAAATTGATAGAGTTAGCAGTAAAGCTATCAATCTATTAACTATATTTTGTCTTTTCAATACCTAATCGCCCCCTTTTTATTATACTACAAAATTTGCAATAATTCAATGTGTAACGACAAAATAATAGAGATTTTAGCACAAATATTAGTAATCACCTTTTAACTTATTGATGTCAAAATTTTCGTTAGCATTAAAATGTTATTGCTCGTCTTAAAAATGTTATTCTAATAGAAATAATCTACTCTATGTTGATTGTAACATATTTTAAATGGTTATTCAATAGAAAACGACATATTTTCTTTGAGTAATGGGAATTTGTTTTGTTGTATCATAGAATATAGAGGTGATTTGCTATGACGGACGATTTTGTAAGGAATAGAATAACGCAGCTCCGACTTCAAAAAGGTGTGTCTGAATACCAAATGAGCTATGATCTCGGTCACAGCCGAGGGTACATCTATAATATTTCATCAGGCAAATCGCTGCCTCCATTATCGGAGTTGTTTGCAATATGCGATTATTTTGGTATCACCCCTGCGGAGTTCTTTGATGACAGTGTATCTAATCCTGAGCTGATACAGAAAGCTGTTGAGGGTATGAAACAGCTTGATGATGGAGATCAGCTTATGATACTCAATCATATCAATAGGTTATTAAAGAAATAAGACAATTAAAGGAGAACGGATATGAGTGAATTTGATTTTGAATCAGGTGTAGAACCTAAGAATGATTATGACAAAGCTAAATGGTATATTAATAAAGCATTGTGTTCTATTTCAAAACTGCCGAAACATCAACAGTAGCAATTAGCACGAGAACTGTTAGACGAAGAAAAATACAGATTTTTATTATCATTATTTCAAAGGAATATAATGAAAGGAGGCTCTCAGAAACACTCCGAGAGCCCTTGATATATTATATCAGTCAATAATAACACCCCATGGAATTTTATCCTTCTCTTTATTGTTTGGTTTTGATTCCCATGTTGTAAAGAGAAATTTATCAAAATTAAAGAACTCTGTTTCTCTGTATGGAAATTGTCTATCATAACTTCCAATGTTAGTAATAAATCCTGTTCGCACAGAACGTAAATTATAATCTTTATATTTGAGTGAAGGTAGCAACTGGTTATATAGCGCATAATTGAAAGAATTATCCATCTTCATATGTTTAACAAGTTCAGAATACTCATCTTCATAAGTCACAAATAGTGCAAGATTAATAGCGCATCGTGAAAACATTTCATCAGAAACTCGTTTTGAGAAATAAGCTACACCATCATACCCCAATTTTTTGCATGCCATCATTATTGCTTGAGAAATGATGTATTCTGATTTAAATGTTCGTCCTTCTTCTTTGATTCTAAATGATGTTGCGATTGTAAGCATCAGTAATTTTAGCCAACAGTGAACTCTGCTCTTCTCCCATTCCTTTAAACAATGAAAATCCCTTATTGAAACAGCTAAATTAAATACTTTCTGTGTACCGTCAAGAAGAACAGGAGAAACATTGAAATCTATTGCAGATGGAAAACCTGTTTCGACCCAGCAACCATATGAAGAATTTGCTAAATACAAACTCGGATTTCCTGGAATACTGAATCTATAATTGCCAGACCTTGCTCTCATTTTTTTGGGAAGGTGTAGCATTTCTTTTGCTGTAAATGATTTCGAAGGATCACCTATTCTGCATCTAAAAAACTGTAATTCCTCATCTTTACATCCAGGGAAAGCACTGCTATTTAACAAAGTGTTAACGGCAAGTGGGTCATCGCCTATATTTTTAATTAGGTTTTTCACTATAGTGTTACTCTTTGATAAATCAGCATCATAGTATGATCTCAATGATTCAAGAATTTTATTTCTAAATTTTTGAATTATATCAATACTTTCTGAATCTGCTTCTGCGTTTTCAGCTTGTCTTAACACAATATTAAATTTTTCCCTTAAAGAATTGTAGTATTCATTATCGTTATCAATTATATATGGTGCATAAAGCTCTTTGCAGATAAATCCATTATTAAGCCAATTCAGTTTCATATATGCTCCTCTCTGCTGAACATACAACACATAATGTTATGTTGTTTTTATCAGTTTAGGCTTTTTAATATCTGCTATGATTATAGCATAATTTGTAGAACCTTGTCAATAAACCAATTTGTTCTTGGATAGAACAAAAGTGAGCTTCCGTTTTATGACAACTCGCTTTGCCGAAATCCATTCATTTGAACATTCTGACAAGCAGCGCATAAGCTGAATATAAATACACTCTGCTTATTCACGTTCTGTGTCCTTTTGAAGCATCATCTATTTGAGGAAAAAGTATTTAGTTCCTTCATAAAATACAACAAGTTCGATTATAATGATTATTTACTATTTGCTCATTTTACGGGATAAATGGCAAAACATTTCATCTCATCTCATCATCTCCAAGTTTATTGCTCATAGTTGTATTATCAAGCCAAAATAGGTACCCCGCAAAACACGAGATACCTACTTCTCTTTACAAGCTAAGGTGGCATTTCACCACCTTAGCCTCTCCTTGCCGCCTTGCTATCCTGCGACTTAAACCCTTTCACCAATTCTCCGCCCTGACAACTCCACGCAACATACTCCACAAATCTCTCCTTAGCCAAATACTGCGCTCCGCCAATACACACCCCATACAAAACCCCTTTTCTCACCAACTCATTAACCCTCTGCGGCGAAATCCCCGCAAGCTCCGCCGCCTTTTTCGCAGGCAAAGCGTCGGGATATTTTCCCCATTGTTTCGTTAGGAACTCTCGAAATTTTTCCCGCTCATCATCATTTATGATGTAATCCGAATTTGGTTTTGCAGAGGTATCTTTACTGCCGAACCTCCCTTTTAGCTCTCCCAATAGTTTGGAATCCTTATCCATTCGCTCCTTAAATTTTTCCGCATCACACAGCTTGACCTTGTACCTGTAGGTTTTCTTTCCCGTATCGATTACGGGAATATATCCGTTCTCCAACAAATATTTCATCTTCCTTTTGGAGATATGCAAAAATCTGTACAGCTGATCCCCACTTAAATATTCGCTCATAATCTTTCCTCCGCATATAAAAAAAGCAGCCCGATTTGGACTGCTTTTCGGTTATTTCTTTTTAAAAATATCTGTTATCACATCAGCGCCAACCTGTTTTCCCGCCTTGTCCAGGTGGGCGTAAATATTGGCGGTGGTGGATATATCCGAATGCCCCAAGAAGCTTGAAACATTTATCAGCGGTACTTCGTTTCCGATAAGTATACTGGCGAATGTGTGGCGCAGGTCGTGGAAACGTATGTGCCTCATACCAAGCCTTTTCAGCAGCTCACTGAAATGCTGGGTGACATAGGACGGTTTCATCAGCTCTCCAAGCTGATTTACACATACATAATCTTCAAATTCACGGCTGTAGCTGCTCTTGAACATCTTCTTGTACACCGTTTGCTTTTCCTTTTCGTTAAGTAGCATTTCGTACACGGGATCGGGCAGCGGCAGGGTTCGGCGGCTTGATTTATTTTTCATTTCCTCTATGGGAATCGGAGAGGCACCCACCTTATCGCTTTCAACAATTTTGGTGTCAAGCAGCACTGTTCTTTGCTCCCAATCTATCCTCGACCACCTGATACCAAGTGCCTCGCTTCGTCTTAACCCAAGCCCGCCTGCCAGCATGATCGCAGGGTACAAGGGATCGGTTCTGCTTTTTTCGAGCAGCTCCACCAGCTCCGCCTCTGAATAATTTTCGCCTTGAAATTTATTTTTCTTCGGACGTTCGATTCTGTCAAAGGGATTTGAATCGATCAGTTCGTCCTTGAAGGCTTGCTTAAAGGCTCTGTGCAGTATGGCGTGGTAATGGATAACCGTGTTTGGTTTCACTCCGTCGCTGAACAGATATTCATAGAATTTATTTATGTCCTTTGGGGTAATATTTTTTGCCAAATTTTTAGTTATTTGACAAGTAGATTATCCGCTTGTGAATCTTCACTGTCCGTATTTTCAAGCATTTCGTAGTGATTGACCGCCGTATCATACCATACAGTTAAAATATTTGAAGTTAGCCGCTGCATTTTTTTTACTTTTCTTGACGCTGTATACATAATTGTATCACTGTATTCCTTTTGGCGAGCGGATATATTATTTGATTGTTTCATTATAGTTAATTGTGTCTTGTCATCACTTTCAAGCAGTTTTAAGTAATTCTTATATAGCAGTGGACACTGCTTTTCAATAAGCGACAAGATATCCGGATATACCAGTTTCTTGATGATATCATGAGCCCAATATCCTGTTATTGTCAAATCCTCAGGATTTACAAAAATATGATTATAAAAGTCAATATCTACAATACAGCCATGAATATTGCCGTCACCTCCGATATCTTTGACTTGCTTTGAAATTTGCCGCAAAACACTCATATATTTAGTCAATGGAGTATCTATATGGGAAATCACTTCATCCATATGGTTAAAGTAATATTTAATATCTTTTTTGTCTAATTTAGATAGCGAGCCACCATTTAATATTGAAAGTGAACCGTTTTGTCCTTGAAGTATAAAGCAATAATATCTGTTCTTTTTTAGCATATACAAACTTGTTTCCCGTGTAAAAGTCATTTGTATATTCTTACCTCGATAAAAATCCCTGTATTGTGAGGCGGGAATTTCATATATTCCGTCTTTGTAATCGTCAAAGCAATCATAGTCGTAATCAATAAGAAAGCTTTTTAAATGAGGATTTTTGTTATGATACCCGATTTGATTATCGGAATATAATCTATAGTCTCCGTCATCAAAAAATTCATTTCTATGTGTATGACCGCTGACGTACACAAATTTACTGCAATGTCTATCGTCTTCTTTACGCCAATCACCTTTTGGCATATGAGTGAAAATGATAACATTTTTGTTTTTAAGATATGGTGTTAAATATTTATACATTTCTTCAAACTTTTGCGTTTCCTCAATTTCGTCTGCTCGGTCAAGCGTTGACCTATATATGCCGTTATTAGCGTTAAATTCTTCATTGTAACCAGAAAAACCAATACCGCCGAATATAACAAGCCGTGTACATTGCAGTCGATCTTTTAACTGTTCTTTGTCCATATGCTGCAATTCTTCATAAGGTATCATTTTTACATTGTTAAACGAATTCATATAAATCAAATCGTTTTGAATTAGATACATTCCATTATTCTCAATAACCTTTCTATATATCCTAAATCCGCAAAACTCAAACCCAAAAAGAAAAGCGAGCAATCAAATTGTTC
>JAMPHV010000133.1 GCA_023663265.1 Bacteroides sp. | reverse complement strand
TTATACTAATAACCATTTCAACACAAGAAAAAACAGAGTTGAAATGGTTATTACAGCCCCTTATGTTTTACTTACAGGAGGAAAAATGAGCTATAATACGGATATAGACAAGCTTTTGAATGAGCTTGAAAAAAAGAAAGCAGACCCGAGCCGTCTTGTTTCAAAAAATGCCAATGATACGACAAAAAAGCTTTTTGAATATTTAAAGTCGATCTACGGGAAAAATATTTTGAGCGGACAACAGTATTTGCAGTCCGCCGAGCTTGAGGACGCCGTTTATTACCGAATCGCAGGACGTCTGCCCGCTGTTCGCGGCTACGACCTTATGGATATCGGCAAGAAAATAAAGCAGTCTCAGACAGACCGCGCGATATATTGGGCTAAAAACAGCGGCTGTATCATAACCATGTGCTGGCACTGGTACGCTCCCGACAATATCTGCGATACCGCGGGCTGCGATTGGGCTTTTTACTATAAAACCACCGACTACGACCGCAAAACAAGCTTTGATATAATCAAAGCCGTTGAGGAGGGCACGGCGGAGCACCGCTTTGCCGTGTCTCAAATAGACAAGGCCGCCGCGGAGCTGAAAAAATTCGAGGCGGCGGACGTTCCCGTATTGTGGCGTCCGCTGCACGAGGCGGACGGAAACTGGTTCTGGTGGGGAAACCGAAAGAATGACGGCGGCGAATCGGTAAAAGCGTATAAAAAGCTTTGGTATATTATTTTCGACCGTCTGGAAAACTATCATGGGCTTTCCAATCTGATTTGGGTGTGGAACGGACAGAGCCGCGAAATGGCGGTAAACCCCAACACCTTTGATTTTTGCGGAGAGGATATATATTCTCAGATACCTCTCGACCGCTCCTCCCAAAAAGAAAAATATCTCGAGGTCACCTCTTATACTCACGGAAAAATGGCTGCACTGACGGAATGCGGCTATATTCCCGATCCCGAGAACCTGAAGAGAGACGAAGTGAAATGGCTGTGGTGGCTGCCCTGGTGGGGAGGCTTCGTATATAAAAGGGACGAGCATTGGCGTCCCGTTTTCGATAAAAACGGCTTGCCTCTGCATAATCCCGAGAAATTCTCGGAAAACGAGCTGAAAAGCTTTTTTGACAACAGCTACTGTCTTACCTTAGACAAGCTTCCTTGGTATAATGAAAGCAGAGATAGATTTGTAAAGGGAATTATGAAAGAGAGGTTTGGTCTATGAAAAAACTGACGGCTTTTTTGATCGTGCTGTCGGCGGCGCTGCTTATGCTCGCCGCCTGTTCCTCAAACGAAAGCGGCGCGAATACGGATAAAACGGAAAAAACGGCTCGGGAGCTGCTGGAAACGGTTTTAAACAGCATTGAATTCCCGCAGACCGTAGACGTTACCGATGAAAGCAGGATAGCGGATATGGGGATCGACCTGTCTGTCGCGGAGGACTATGCGGTCGTTCAGCAAATGTTAAGCGTAGATGTGGTGGAGGTCGTGGTTTTAAAGGTCAGGGACGGAGAAATGGACGCGGCGCTGGAAATGCTTAAGGCAAGAAAGGAGTCTCTTATAAACGACTTTGCCTTTTATCCCGAGCAGGTAGAATCCGCAAACGCCACGGTGGTCGGAAGCGAAAGGGACGTAGCTTACCTTATCTGCCATGCGGACGCGGCGACAGCCGAGGAGAAGCTGATCGATGAGATATCAGCGTAGGCGGCAGGCTACCACCACACCTTGCAGTCGGGAAGCAAAAGCCTTTGCGCCTCCCTCTGCTCGGGCGTGAACGGATTTGCGATAAGATACAGATTTTTTAAGCTTCTCAAATTGGCGAGAGGCGTAATATCGGTTATCAGATTTTTCTTTAGGTTAAGCTTGGATAAGCTCAGATGATTTGCCAAGGGTGAAAGATCGGAAATGCGGTTGTCGAACAAATTCAGAACGTTTAAATGGATAAGAGCCGCAAGAGGCGACAGATCCGATATTTGATTTCCCCATAGCTCTAATTTGGTCAGCCCCGCAAGCTTTGACAGCGCTCCGATATCAGTGATTTTGTTTACGTTGAGCGACAAGGCGCGAAGCTCGGTCAAAGCGGAAAGCGGGCTTATATCGTCTATCTCGTTGACGTTCAGCTCCAACTGCTCCAAGGAGGTCAGCTCCGACAGGGGAGCAAGATTCGTAAAACGGGAATTGTAAATACTCAGCGTTTCAAGCTTGCCGAGCCTTGAGATAAGCTTAAGGTCAAAGGGGTCGGTCTCGTTTAAATTCAGCCTGTAAAGATTTTCACATTCTCCCAGCGCCTCAATGCAGGCTATTTTACACCGAGTAAAGCTTAACTCGCTTAAATTGACGAGCCGCGAAATATTCACGCAGTCCTCCCTTGTGAGCTCGGCATCGGTAAATTCAAGCTCCGTGGTCTCAAGGCTCAGATGCGTTCCCCCGTTTATTTCCACGGGCAGGTTCAGCTCGTCTGCTATCGCATCGTATGTCAGATTGCAGATGGTAAGACTGTTTTCGAGTATGTCCGTTTTATCCCGTCTGAGGGGATTGCCTCTCAGATCAAGGTACGTAAGCTTACTCAGCGCCGCCAGCGGCGACGGGTCGGTTATCTTGTTGCCGCTGAGCGAAAGTATGGTGAGCCGAGTAAGCCGAGACAAAGGCTCGACGTCGTCCAGCTTGGTGTTGTTTAAATTAAGATACGTCAGATTTTCAAGGCTCCCGACAGCTATTATATCGGAATAGGACAGGGAGGCGCCCGCCAGGTTGAGATACGCGGTAGTCGATACGGGATAGTAAGTACCTGCGATATAAGCTTGATCAAAATCGGTCATAATACAAGGTTCCTTTTCTGTATTTACGATTACATTATTTCACAAAAATCAAAACAACTTTTTGTGCAGTTTAACGCAAATGTACGGTTTTCAACAGGAGAATTTTGTTACTTTTTTATTATAAAATATTTTACGGGTAATGTCAACAGTAAGATCGTTTAAATTTCCCCAAAATTCAAAGCAGAAAATATAGAAATCGTTATGACAAAAGTAAAAGCGCACATCATAAAATGAAAATAAGCATTGAATAAAAA
>JAMPHV010000132.1 GCA_023663265.1 Bacteroides sp. | reverse complement strand
TCCCTTCCTTATTCTCCCCAACCCTCCCCCTTTTCCTCGCTTTGAAAGCTGTTTTTAGAATATAAGTCGGTTTCCCGATTTTTTAAAAATGCAGGCGCTTGGAATTATAACTGCCGATGTTTTATAATGATTTATTAAGCTTTAATTATGGCTCATTCTGCTTTTTATTCAATGCTTATTTTCATTTTAAGATGTGCGCTTTTCTTTTTTTCGTAAAGGTTTCCAGATTTTTTACCTTGAATTTTTGGGAAACTTAAAGGAGGAGAAATATAAAAAACAAAAAATTGTAACCGTTTTGTAATTGCTTTTTGTTTTTTGCTATGATATAATTTTGATAACAATAGGAACGTTCTTATAATATTTATAAAAACTGTTAAAGAAAGGCGGATCACTGCCATGAAAAAAACCGCGTTAATTTTAGCCTGTCTGTTTTCCTGTATGCTGCTGTTGGGCGGGTGCAAAACAAATACGGCGTTCGACATCGTGGAGAACGACGTTTCGGAAAGCGGAGCCGACGCTTCGGAGCCCGGCTTGACGAACGACTCGGAGACCGACGAAGAGCCGAGCGAAACGACCGAGCCCCCCTACGCCGCCGAAAAGGAGGAACAGCCGCTTGAATTTTCCCTAAGCGACATCGCTCTTTCCGAGCTCTCGAATACTTTTCTGAATTTTTCCGAAAATTATTATTTGGATAAATACTGCGATAACAGATTCTTCGACTTCAATCTCGGCAGCTGTTCCCTCCGCTGTGCGGACGACGAGCTTTTTATAACGAACCCGACCTTGGTGCGGGAATCCACAAGAAAGCTTGCCCTTAGCGACAAGGAAAAGCTTGACTTTATCTCCGCCGTTTCCGAGAAAGCTTATAAGCGAGCCGATGAAACGGAAAGAGCCCTTGAATTTATTGACGACGGATATATCGCCGTACATACCGACCGCGTTCAAAAATCCGATTCCGAAATAACGGTGACCGCCGACAACGCAAGCTGCGGCTATACCCTTAACGGAAAATTTACCCCCAACGCCTTTGTTTCCAAGGACGATGAGGGAATTATACAATTTATTATCGACCCCGCTTATATGATAGGCATTCCCCTTATCGGCAAAAATCCCGAGCATTACACCTTTGATATAAACGGGACGGAAGTCATGATGGACAGCCTGCTTTGCCGCAGCGGCAATGCGTCGCATTTTCCGGAGATTTTTCAAAACAGAGGGAACGAATATTTCTACGCAAAGGTAGAGCTTGATTACATTAGGGTAGAGTACGACTTTAAGTCGGGATATAACTGCCGCGCCGTACTGGGCTCCATCGAGCCCGTAAACGACGACGCTCTGTCGGTCATAACCGCGCCGATCGCGGATTTCTTTGAAGCCTCCGAGGAAAAGCCCGCCGAAATGACGGAAGCGTACAACGCGATAACGGAAAATTACGACGAGCTGTGCAAGC
The DNA here is from genome assembly GCA_023663265.1 of Bacteroides sp. Taxonomy (GTDB): domain Bacteria; phylum Bacillota; class Clostridia; order Oscillospirales; family Ruminococcaceae; genus Ruminiclostridium_E. Next base: position 1,616 of record JAMPHV010000132.1, on the reverse strand, counting down.
CCTCCACCCGCGGGATCGTGCTTTTAGACCTGGATTTTGACGGAAAAGCGGAGCTTCTCGTATCCGACGTCGAGGTGACCGAGGACGAAAGCTTTTATGAGCCTCATATCGACGTGACCGTATCGGTGTACCGAATCGAAAACGGCGGCTTGACATACATAGACAGCTTCCCCTGCGATGAAAAGGTGGTTTACGATACGCAAATGCTGTTAGGTCTCAAAACGCTTCCCGACGGCTCCAAGGGCTGGTTCACCACCTATAACGGCGACGGCTTTATATATAAGCTTAAGGGCAGCGGCTTGGAGCGCACCGAGATATTCTCGCGGAAGGAAACGGGCTTCGAGCTCGATCAAAACGGCAGGGAGATCCCCACCTACAGCTATTACTTTATGGGCGAGGAAATAATCCCCACCGTTATCCACGAGGAGGTAACGGAGCCCATGGATTCCGATACGCATTACGAATGGAACGGCTCCTATTCTTATTTCGGGGTGATGTGGGAGCTTTACGGGCATATTCGGGAGGACTACTGCGCGGATATTGAAGAAAGCTTTATCCTTTACAGCGACTGGCTCACCGAAAATATAGCGGAGCAGCTTACCGTAACTCCCCGCGAGGCGTCCTACAACATAGCCTATTTGGTGGACAGCTTTTACCTCGGTGATTACAATCCCGCGAGCCGCACCTTCAATTACCGCTTCCTGGGCGATTACGCAAAGCCCGTTATCTACCTTTATCCCGAAGAGGAAACCGACGTGACCGTTAAGGTCGGCTTTGCCGAGGGCGGCGCGCTGACCTGCTCCTATCCCGAGTACAACGGCGGCTGGAGCGTGAAAGCCTTCCCCGATGGCACTCTCTTGGACGAAAACGGTAACGAATACTACTGCCTGTACTGGGAGGGCAAGGGAAGCGCCGTTCTCGACAGAAGCAAAGGCTGGTGCGTAAAGGGCGGAGACACCGCGGCGTTCCTGCGCGAAAAGCTCCTTGAGATAGGTCTTACCCCGAGGGAAGCCAACGAATTTATTATTTACTGGCTGCCCCTTATGCAGAACAACCCTTACAATATCATCACCTTCCACACCGAGGACTACGCCTTAAGCGTTCCCATTGAAGCGTTGCCCGCTCCCGATACCCAAATACGGGTATTTATGACCTTTGAAGCCTCGGAGGAGCCTGCGGAAATACCGCCTCAGCAGCTTCCCCATTACGAAAGAAACGGCTTTACCCTGGTAGAGTGGGGAGGAAGCGAGATAAATTAGGGGGCTGTAAAAAAACACGATCCGTCGAAACGGGTCGTGTTTTTCCATAATAATTGACAATTGATAAGGGGCTGTAAAAAAACGACCTGTCGAAAATGGGTCGTTTTTTCGTTATAATTTAAGTTTCCCCAAAATTCAAAGCAGAAAATCGTTACGACAAAGGGAAAACACATACACAAAAAAAGCATTGAATAAAAAGCAGAATGAGCCCTATTCAAAGCTTAATAAATCATTATATAGCGTTGGCAGTTGTAATTCCAAGCGTCTGCATTTTTAAAAAAGCGGAATACCGACTTATATTCTAAAACAACTTCCAAAGCGAGGAAAAGGGGGAGGGTTGGGGAGAATAAGGAAGGG
>JAMPHV010000131.1 GCA_023663265.1 Bacteroides sp. | reverse complement strand
CCAGCTTTTTCTTGTCGGCGGCGCTCATTAAGCCGTTGGCGCTTTGGGTAGCCGCGCCGTGACCGTGGCTCCCCGCCGCCTTTCCGTTCCAGGCGGTACGCTCCGCCGAGGTTATGTGACGAACGTTGTCAGCAATATGCGTATCGAGCTCGGTCTTGTCGGCTTTTCCGTTCCAGTCGGCGCGCTCGGCTTCGGTCAAATGCCTTGCGTTGTCTCCGATATGCGTATCGAGCTCGCTTTTGTCGGCTTTTCCGTTCCACTTGACCCTGTCCTCCGCGGTGATATGCTTGTTGGCGTCGGCTATGTGCTCGTCCGTTTTTTTCTCTATCGGTTCAATGATCGTTTTGACGATCCGTTCAGCCTGTTCCCTTGAAACGGCGACGCTTGAATCGATCACCGCCGTTATTTCAGCCTCGTTCGATATTGCGACGGTCATTGCGAATTGCAGACAGAAATCGGGCATATCCGCGGCGGCGGGGACCCTGTCTCCCACATTGTCCTGCACTATCGCAAGAAGTACCTCCTCCCCTTTGTCCCTTTCCTTGGCGTAAAGCCCTATCTGCTTTATGACGTATTCCTCTTCAACGCCCTTATTGTCGGCTTGGATAACTACGGTAAAGCCGCCGTCGTTTCTTTTAAAGTCCGTTATCTCGAGCTTGCCCATAGGCGCCGTTACATCGGTCCGCATAATAAGCGCCGCGGTCGGAACGTCGGATAAGCCGAATTTGGCGCAGGTCAGCTCTATGCCCGATAAACGTCCCAAAAGCTCCGCCCCGCTTTTTGTTATAACGCAGTTTTCCCACATTGCTCTTCATTCCCTTCCTTTTTATAATATTTTAATAAGAATCGGCATTAAAAATAATTGACCGCCTTGCGATGTATCTTGACCGACCTACCCACAGTCTTGGCGCCGCAGAACACTTCCGTCTTGATCTCCGAGGCGGCGATATATACGGTCTCGTCCATAACCGAGCGCACGTTTTTTGTAAATTTTACCTTTTGTATCGTTTTGGCGCACCTTTCCCTGTCGTTGGCGCTGTCGTGTATTTCTATAAAGTGATACGGCTCGCCCCCGTACTCGAACCACTCCCGCACGAACGAAACGGGATAAATGCTTCTCAGCGCGGTTTCCACCGCGTATTTTGTGCCGATAAAGCGGAATATTTTAAACGCCTCCTTGATGACCGCCCTTTTTTCGGCAATGCCGTAGCTGTGCTCGTACCACCCTATGTTGAAATCGTAAGCCAATATATCGAGAGCAAGCTCGGGAAGACTGTCGATACGGCTGTACACAAGCGCACGCTCGCTCAGCAAAATATTTTCGTCCAATTTCGGAGCTATCGCCCGCGCCGCGCCGTCAAAGCCGCCGTCGTTCTTCAGAACGGGCGGAAAAGCGTCGTATGTACTCGCGTTCATTATTCCTCCTCTATCCCTCCGTTGATAAGCTCAATGCTCCCGACCCTTGCGGCTTGATGACTTTTTAGGACCGTGTAAACGGGCTCTCTGATCTCCGCCCGTTTCGCTCCCGCCTGCATTATAAGCTGAATAAGATAGGACGGGTTGATATCCCGTCCCAATTTTTCCGACTGCCACAGGGTGAAAGCCTCCGCTGCGGCTTTTATGTTGTTTTCCGTTTGCGCCGCCGTTGCCGCCTCCTTACTGCTGATATAGTAGGTAAGGTCTATATCGTAGCTTACGGCTTCGGGGGCAATAACGCTCACACAGTCGGTGAGCGGGCGCACCTTTTCACCGTTTACCGCGTTATACTAATTCCAAATAGAATTATGGACCCTATAAAATTTTGTCCATAATTCTATTTGGAATTAGTATAAATACCTCCCAATACAAAGCCGTCGCTTTCCCCATAGGGCAGGAAAAGACATACCACCAACTGCCCCACAAACGGGAGCCACGGATAAACGGTGACGGTCTGCCTGTGCTTTTTATGCTCGATAACCCCTTGTATCGGGCACTGCTGTATCGGCGAGCCGCACAGACAGACCTGTGAATCGCCGTTTAATACTATTTCCAAATACAAAGATAGACAAATGAATAGGAGTATTTGGAAATAGTGCTTAGGGTGTAATTCCAAATAGAATTATGAACCTTGTAAAATTTTGTCCATAATTCTATTTGGAATTAGTATAAGCACTGTATGGGCGCGTTTTCGTTTATTGTCTCCCGCTTTTCGTACTTAACCGTCTTTTCGTTCTTGATAACGTCCTTTAAGTCCTCGTAAGCGCTGCCTATATAGTCCTCGCCCAGCCCCAAGCCGCGGCTGTGGGAATTGTAATGCGCTTCATAGCTCCATTTGTTTTCCGTTCCCAGCTCCTCCACCCATTTTTCCACGGTGATAAGCGGCTGATTTTGCAGTACCTTCAATTCTCCCGATATCAGCGGATTTCCCTCCGTATCCTTCTTATCTCCGAAAGCGACGCGCGCCGTCCTGTTGCTTACGTCAACGGAGCTTACTCTGCCGACCCTTACTATGTTGTCATATCCGACGCCCATTTGTTTAATATCCCTCCAATGCTTTGGTGCAGGAAATTTCGGTGGTATATCCCGAGCCCGTGACGTTATGCGTCGCGGCGTCTATAATATATTTCCCGTCAAACATTCCGTAGCCCTTGACCGAAACGGTACAGCCCGCCGCTATGCCCGCATTTCCCACCAAGGTAAAGCGCGCGGCGGTCTCCCTTTTGTTCTTCTGTCTTAACCGCTTCATTGCCAGTTGTCTTGCTTCTTCCCTTGTGGTGACTTTTTCGTTTACTTCAAGTATCTGACCGCTTCCGTTTCCGCCCTGCGGCGTATAGGTGTATTCGATAGTGCTGCCCGTGGCAGGGTCGGTATAGCTTACGCGGCAACTGCTGTAAGCGGTATCGTTCAATCCTGTGTCAAAGGTATATGTTTTAACGTCGCTGTCCCCCTTGACAACGGTAAATACTGCGTCCTTGCTTTCGTAATCCTCTCCGTCAAACAGAACAAGCATTTTTGCGGTGCATTTGAGGGAAACTCCCGCCGCCTCGCATAAGCCGCGCAAAAAAGTGACGTCGCTTTCCCGTATCTGCTCTCTTCTGGTATACAAAGGGTCGCAGCTTGATAAAA
>JAMPHV010000130.1 GCA_023663265.1 Bacteroides sp. | reverse complement strand
GGGAGGGGGATAAGGAAGGGATTCTTAAGGTGAAACCTGAAAGGATAAGAGACTTTCCGCAAGCGGAAAGTCTCCGCTCGGGCGGGGGAAAATCCTCGCTTTGACGGGTTTGTCTGTCCCCCGCCCTCCCCCTTTTGGTGTCACCTTAAGCCCCGCGCGGGAGCGCACACTGCACTCGCTTCCGAGCAAAAGAGAACATCACATAATATTGCAATATTAAGAATTAGTAAATCGGTACTTTTATAAAAATTAAGCATTATCTTACAACGCAATCATGCAAAAACAGTATCTCGGATTTAGAAATTTGGGGAAACTGAAAGGATTTTTTCCCTTGACACAGCGCCCGATTTATGTTAAAATTCAAGAGTTCATTGGTTGAGCAATATAGCGCAGGTTGTCTTTAAGAGAAAGGACTGATCGAAAAATGAAGGAAATAAAGGTAGGAATGGTTTCCTTAGGCTGCCCCAAAAACCAGTGCGACGCCGAAATTATGATGGACAAGATACATAAGGCGGGCTTTAAGCTGGTGGAGGAAGCGGGTCTGGCGGACGTGGTGATCATAAACACCTGCGGCTTTATACAGTCGGCAAAGGAAGAAGCCATCGAGGAAATAATGGAAGCCATAAACCGCAAGGCGGACGGGATAAACAAGAAGATCATAGTTACGGGCTGCTTGGCTCAGCGCTACCCGCAGCAGATGGACGAGGAATTTCCCGAGATCGACGGAGTTTTGGGCTTGGGACATAACGGAGATATCGTCAAGGCGATAAACAAGGTGCTGGCGGACAAAAGAGTCATATTAAACAGCCCCCTCGGAGAATACGACCTTGAGGGCGGTCGGCTGCTGTCCACCATGCCTCATTACGCTTATCTGAGAATAGCGGACGGGTGCAGCAACCGCTGCTCCTACTGCGCGATACCTTATATAAGAGGCGATTTCCGAAGCAGACCTATGGAAAATATTTTAAAGGAAGCTCGGGAGCTTGCCGAGCGCGGGGTCAAAGAGCTTGAGGTGATAGCGCAGGACACCACCCGATACGGGCTTGACCTTTACGGGGAATTGAAGCTTCCCGAGCTTTTGGACAAGCTGTGCGAGATCGACGGGATAAAGTGGATACGCCTTTTGTACTGCTACCCCGAAAGAATAACCGATAAGCTGATAGACACCATGGCGAAGCAGGAAAAAATACTGCCTTACATAGACGTTCCGATTCAGCACTGCAACCGCGATATTTTAAAAGCAATGAACCGCAGCGGCGACGAACAGAGTCTTTGGGACCTGTTTGCCAAGCTGAGGAATAAAATTCCCGGAATCGTTCTGCGCACCACTCTTATAACAGGCTTCCCCGGGGAAACGGAGGAGCAGTTTACCGAGCTTGCCGAATTTGTGAACAGCGTAAGATTCGAGCATTTGGGCTGCTTCGCCTATTCCGCCGAGGACGGTACGCCCGCCGCGGAAATGCCCTGTCAGGTGCCCAAATCCGAAAAGGAACACCGCGCCGAGATCATCAACGAGCAGCAGGAGATACGGGTAAGCGATTTTTGCTCCGAGCAGGTGGGCAAGGTGTACGAAACCGTGGTAGAGGGATATGACCGCTACTTTGAAATGTATTTCGGACGAAATTATATGTTAGCCCCCGAGATCGACGGTATGATCTACTTTAAGGGCAAGGGCTTAAAAACAGGCGAGTTTGTCGGCGTTGAGATCACCGACGCGGTGGAAAATAACCTAATTGGAAAAACCGTATAATATTTACTTAAAAGGAGAACCGACGTGAACCTCCCCAACAAGCTGACGATAGCAAGAACAATAGCCGTACCTTTTTATGTGGTATTTATGATAGTGACGGACATACCCTTCAACTACCTTTGGGCTCTTATCATTTTTATAGCCGCCTCCGTCACCGATATGATAGACGGAAAGATAGCGAGAAAAAGAGGGCTTGTTACCAATTTGGGAAAATTTTTAGACCCTCTTGCCGATAAAATATTGGTGTCATCCGCTTTGATATGCATGGTGGAATTGGGGTGGACCTATTCTTTTTTGGTGATAATAATAATAGCGAGAGAGTTTATCGTTTCAGCCCTGCGTTTGGCGGCGGCGGGAAACAAGGAGCACATAGTTATAGCGGCGGGAGCCATGGGCAAGGTGAAGACCGCCGTTACCATGGTGTCGATATGTATAATAACGGGTCTTCATATTTTTACCGAGAACATTATTCTGCTTGGGGAGGGCTTTCCCGCGGCGCCGATCTCCGACGCGCTTATGGTTTTGAGCACTGTGCTTACCATTATAAGCGGAGTAGGATATGTGGCAAGCTATTGGAAGGTGCTGACCGAGGAAAAATAAGAGCGGTCAAAGCTTGTTCCCGCACTGCTTGCAAAAAGCAGCCTCAACGGTGTTTTCCGTGCCGCAGAGCGCACAGACCCTGCGCTTGACGGGCGGGGAGGAAACAAGGGGCTTCAGAACGGGAGCGGCGTTCGCTCGTATCGGCGCGGAAACGGGATCGGGCGCCGAAACGGCGCTTCTCTCCGTATCGGTTACCGAAGCCGATACGGAGATATTTTCGTTTTGAGCTGCATTTTCCCCGTCTTCGGCTTTAGCTGCGGTCTCCGAAGCAGGAACGTTTTCGGAGGCTTGCTCGGAAGCGTTCTCCGAAATACGCTCCGAGGATATCTCTTTATCGTTTAGGGGCTGCCGCGCGGGTTTAAGAGACGGCGCGCTGACCCGCGGCTTAGGTCTTGCGGGCAGGGAAGCCGTAAAATACGTCCATGTGATAAAGGTAAAATACCCCAACACCGCCAGCTCAAATATCGAAAACACAAAGCTCACCACAAAGCCGACAGAGAAAAAAGCTTGGCGGTCAGCCGCCGCAAAGCCTGCGACGCTGCCGATGAAGCAGACCAGCTTAAAAAACGACAGGGAGGACAGCGCCGCCGCGAGAGGCAGGGCGTTTTTTTTTGAAAGCGCGAAAAATCCGAATATCAAAGCAATATATCCCAATACGATGTCTTGATGTCCCAATAAAACAGCCAGGGCGGTAAACAGCGCCGAGGCTCCTGTCACTATATAGGAAACGACGTCGGAGCTTCTTTCGATCACCGCCAAAACGGGATTTGTTTTCATAACGTCGGCTACCCTGCCTCCGAGAACGTTTACGGCTTCCGCCCTGCGTTTTTTTGCGGCGGAGGCAGTATAGGAGGCGGGCTGCGTTTGACGCTCGTACTGTTCGTTCATGGCTGTGCTCCTTTCGGACGAATATTCATTTATATCGGTTTTGCCTTTATTATAGCACGTTTGAGAATATATTACAATACTGATTTTCTCTTAAGTTTCCCCAAAATTTCTAAATCAGAGATATTATTTTTTATGACTGCGCTTAAGATAATGCTTTAATTTTAATAAAAGCACTGATTTACCAATTCTTAAAATTACATATTATGTGATGCTTTATTATTCTCGAAAGCGAGAGCAGTGCGCCTCCCGCGGGGCTTAAGGCGACACCAAAGGAGGGGCGGGAGGGGGACAAGC